>JBGASS010000026.1:4674-14282 GCA_044229555.1 Holophagaceae bacterium | reverse complement strand
GATCACCTGCACACGGCGCCGGAAACCGCGCGAAAGGCTCCGAAGAGCCTCGGCATGGTGAGCACCGCCATCTACCTGGCCATGGGCTGGCTCATCGTGCTGGCCATCGTGCCCCTGTGGCGCAGCCTCTCGCCCGGCGGCCTCTTCTGGCTCTTCGCCGGGGGGGCCTGCTACACCCTCGGGGCCGCGTTCTACCTGTGGAAGTCCCTGCGCTTCCACCATGCCATCTGGCACCTGTGGGTCATGGCCGGCAGCGCCTGCCATTTCTTCGCGGTGCTGTGGCACGTGATCCCCGGACGGGGCTGAGCTTCCCCGGCGGCCCGGCCGCGCCCCGCTCCTTCACTCGAGCCTTCTCAGGGCCTCGAACTCGGCCTCGAAGGCGTGCACCAGGTGGCGGGGATCCTCCATCAGGCTGGCGTCGGCCATGACCCCCACCTGCACCTTGCCGGCGAAGCTGAGGATGGAGATCCCGATGCCGATGTCGGCGCGCTGGGGCACCCAGAAGAGCATGCCCCGCACCTTCCGGCCCGCCAGGCTGATGTCCTGCTGGGGACCCGGCACGTTGGTGACCACGGCGGTGCACTTGTTGGCCAGGAAGTCGATGAGGCCGCGGCTCGCCACCTCCGGCAGGAAGGCGAGCAGGGCCTTCTGGAGGCCGAAGACCACCACCGGCGCGGCGGAGCGCTTCAGGTCGTCCAGGGTGGCCTTCACCAGCTCGATGCGGCGCTCCAGGCTCATCAGGCCCGCGGGGATCCGGAGGGGCACCGCCGCGAAGCGGTTGTCCAGCACGAGGGGCTCGTGGAGGGGCCGCACGTTGACGGGCATGGAGACCCGGAGGTCCCGCAGGGCGGCGCCGAGGGCGGGCTCGAGGTAGCGCGTGAGGGCCCCCGACACGGAAGCCATCAGCACGTCGTTCACCGTGGCGCCGAGGCGGTCCTTGGCCGCCTTGACCACCCGCAGGTCCAGGGGGGCGGTCCAGGCCACCAGCTTCCGCCCTGAGAGCTTCGGCCCGTGGAGGGCGTGGCTGTCCGCGCGCCACAGGAGGCGGCTGAGCAGCACGCCCGGCGCCCCCAGGCCGACCCTCAGGGCCGCGGTGATCCCCGAGCCCGCCTTGCTGCCGCCGCTGGGCCGGAGGTGGAGGCTGCGGCCTTCGGGGTCGGGCCCCAGGGGATCCATCAGGGTGAACATCAGGGAGACGAGGGCCATGCCGTCGGCGATGCTGTGGTGGATGCGCACCACCAGGGCGCTGGCGTCCCCCTCGAAGTGCTCCACCAGCTGGAACTGCCAGGGCGGGCGTTCCGCGGGCAGGGGCTTGGAGGCCTCCCGCCCCACGAAGGCCTGGAGGGCGTCCAGGGTGGCGGGCTCCTCGCCCTCCGGCGCGAAGACCTGCCGGTCCACGTGGAAGTCCGGGTCCGCCTCCCAGTGGGCCTTGGCGCCCCGGCCCACGATGCGGGTGCGCAGGCGCGTCAGGCGCCGCCCCGGTTCCCCCTCCAGGAGGCGCTCCAGGAAGGTCCTTCGCAGGGTGCCCAGGTCCATGCGGTCCAGGATGAGGACCGCGTTGATGACCATCAGGTTCTCGGGCGTCTCCTGGAGCCAGATGGCGTCGCTGGCGCTGACCCGCACCCGGACGCTCATTTCTTCCTCACGGCCAGCAGGAAGGCGATGAGGAACAGGGCCGACCACACGGGACAGGGGGCCTTGAAACCCATGGACACCGCCGCCGCCACCAGGCAGGAGCCGGCGATGAGGGTGCCCCGCAGGCCCGACAGGGGGTTCTCGGTGGGCTGCTTCGAGAGGCGCTCCAGCACCTTCAGGCCGTCGCTCACCAGGAGGGGCATCTTGGCCATGGCGTCCACCAGGTCCGGCACGCCCCGCATGCCTTCGGTGAAGAAGCGCATGGGGCTGAACTGGTGGATGAAGAGGTTGCGGATGTGCTTCTTGGAGACTTCCGCCACGTCGAAGCCCGGCAGCAGCACGTTGCCCACGCCCTCGAAGGTCACCAGGGCCTTCACCATGAGCACCATCTCCACCGGGAAGTACATGCCGTGCTCGGCGCCCTTGGACAGGGACTCCAGGATGAGCTGGCCCAGGGAGAAGTCCGCGAAGTTCGAGGAGCGCTTCCAGCGGTTGGCGATCTCCGTAGCGTCCCGCCGGAAGGCCGCCGGATTGGCGCGGTCCCCGGGCCGGGCGATGGCGGTGAGGTAGCGGGCCGCGTTCTCCCCGTCCCCCATGACCAGGGCGAAGTAGTAGTAGAGCAGGGCCCGGCGCAGGTCCTCGTCCAGGCGCCCCACCATGCCCAGGTCGATGAAACCCACCTTCGGCCCCGGCAGGATGATGAGGTTCCCGGGATGCAGGTCCGCGTGGAAGAAGCCGTCCTTGTAGAGCATGCGGATGATGGACATGGCGCCCAGGTCCGTGAGGTGCCGCCGCGCCTCCTCGGGCAGCTCCTGGGCCGCAGGACTGTCCGGCGCGGGGCCGTCGAAGAACTCCATGCAGAGCACGTCCCGGCCGCTGTAGGCGCGGTGGATCCGCGGGAAGACCACGTCGGGGACGTCGGCGAAGTTGGCCGAGAAGGTCTCCGCATTGTCCGCCTCGAGGCGCAGGTCCACCTCCCGCAGGGTGTAGGCCACGAACTCGTGGATCACCTGCCGGGGCTGGTAGCGGGGGATGAAGAGCTGGGCGAGGCTCCCGAACATCCGCAGCAGCCTGGCGTCCCGCTCCAGGGTCTTGCGGATGCCGGGCTTCACCACCTTGAGGATCACCCGCTCGCCTTCCATGGTGGTGGCGCGGTGGGTCTGGCCGATGGAGGCGGAGCCCAGGGGCACGGGGTCGATGACGAGGAAGGTGTCGTCCACGGCGCGCTTGAGGTCCGCCGCGATGATCTTCTCCAGCACCGGCAGGGGCACCACGGGCAGGCGGTTCAGCAGGTGCTTGAGCTCGTTCGTGACGCTCCTGGGGAGCAGGTCCTCCCGCAGGCTCAGGATCTGGCCGAGCTTGATGTAGGTGGGGCCCAGCCGCTCCAGGCGGCGCCGCAGCTGGACCGGGAAGGGTTCTTTGCGCAGGTCCCGGCTGACGAAGACCCGGGCGGGCAGGGCCGCCAGCCACAGCAGGCCATGGCGGAATCCTTTGGGGGAGCCGTCCTCCCGGCGCGCCCGCAGGAGGGCGAGCAGGCCGCCGAAGAGGAGGCCCGAGAGGTGCCGGGCGGTGGTGAAGAAGCGGCGGATCAGCCCCGAGGGCTTGTACTCCCGCATGATCTCGAAGCCCTTCTCCCGGAGCAGGGCCTCGTGGTCGGCCTCGCCCGCTGCCGCGGGTGGCGCCACGGTCGGCAGGGCCTCTTCACCGGTTGCGGCCATATTCCTCGTGGGAGGAGACCCACTCCAGGGACGAGATGGCGGCGCCCAGGGAGATCTCGCCGGCCAGCACGACCCCCGCGATGATCTCCGCCAGCTTGCGCACCTTGCCCGCGCCGAAGCAGCCCATGACCTCCAGGCACTCCCGCTGGGTGGGCAGGCCCGTGCCGCCGCCGTGGGTGGCCACGATGAGGGACGGGATGGTGATGGAGATGTAGAGGTCCTTCTCCGGGGTCAGCTCCGTGTAGAGGATGGCGGAGGTGCCTTCGGACACGTTGGCCACGTCCTGGCCGGTGGCGATGAACATGGCGGTGATGCCGTTGGGGGAGTGGGCGCCGTTGTTGTTCGCGCCCGACAGGATGGAGCCCACGTTGGACACGCCCCAGTGGTAGGCCAGGCTTTCGGGCTCCACCCGCATGACGTTCATGAGCACGTCCCGCTTGATGGTGCACTCCGCGGTGACGCGCTTGCCCCTTGTGCGCATGACGTTCACCTGGGAGGCCTTCTTGTCCGTGGCCATGTTGGATTCCAGGAAGAAGCGCCGGATGGTCTTGTTGTGCTCCAGGATCCAGCTGCAGGCGGCGTAGGTGGCGCGGCCGACCATGTTCTGGCCCGCGGCGTCCCCGGTGGTGAAGTTGAAGCGCAGGTAGACGAACTTGCTGGCGAGGAAGCTGTCGAAGTAGTCCAGCTTGCCGCTCCGGGTGGTGGCCTCCGCCTCCCGGCGCAGGTCGTCGATGTGGGCGTGGACCCACTTGCGGAATTCCCGCGCCTCCCGGGCGCTGTCGAAGATGAAGACCGGCGCCCGCTGCATGTGGTCCCCCTGCACGGTGCAGGTGACGCCGCCGCTGAGGTTCAGCACCTTCATGCCCCGGTTGTAGGAGGCCACCAGCGTGCCTTCCGCCGTGGCGAGCGGGATGAGGAACTCGCCGTTGGCGTGCTCCCCGTTCACCCGCAGGGGCCCCGCGAAGCCCAAGGGCACCTGGGCCACGCCGGTGAAGTTCTCGATGTTGCCCCGGGTGACGTTGGGATCGAAGGAGTACTGGTTGATGTGCTTGAGGGTGACGTTGCTGTACGCCTCGATGAACTTCTGGCGCGCCAGGATGATCTCCGGCGAGTAGTTGTCCTCCTTGTCCAGGGGCACGGAGGCCGCCGCCGGCGCGGTCTTGGCGGGGTTGTCCTCCACCTTGATGGTGAGGACGCCCATGCCCTTGGCCTCCAGGCTGATCTCCAGCTTGTGGAGGCCCTCCCCGGCCTGCTTGCCCGGCGCCCTCAGGAAGGCGATGGCCTTGAGGGAAGGTCTCGGGCCGGGCCTCGGAGATGGTCGTGGCGGGGATCCACTTCCCGTCCCCGACGTCGATCTCCAGGTCCTTGGCCTCGATGTCCATGGCGTCCAGGCGCACCTTCACCACCCGGATGAGGGTCACGTCGTTGAGCCGGTTCTTCAGGCTGAACTCGAGGCCCTCGCCGGTGTTGCGCAGGGACCCGTAGGTGTAGAGCTTCCGGAGCAGCATCTGGGGAATCATCATGGGGGCGATTCCTTGGGAAGTGGGAGTGCTTCTACTCTGACATGAACGAGGCGCCTTCCCGCCCGGCCGCGGCGGATTCCGGGATCCGCATGCGGCCCCTCCGCTCCCCGCCCAGTGTCCTGGAACCCATGCCACGCGCCAGCCAGAGGCCCCCCTTTCCCGCCATCGAACAGCGGCCCGAGGATCTATCCTAGAGGCCATGGCCATCCAGGACGACATGCGCGCCGCCTTCGAGGCCCAGGGGCGAGCCGAGGACGCCGGGGCGCGGCGGGCCCGCGTCCCGCCGCCTGAAGGCCGGCATGGAGGCCGCCCGTCCGGCCCTGCTGGAGGCGCTGGCCCAGGATCTGGGCAAGTGCGGCCCGGAGGCCCACTTGACGGAGCTGCACACCACCTGGATGGAGCTGAACCAGGCGATCCGCCGGGTGGGCCGCTGGATGAAGCCCCGGCCCGTGGGCACGCCCCTGACGCTGATGGGCACGCGGAGCCGCGTGCGCTTCGAGCCCAGGGGCCGGGTGCTCGTCCTGGCCCCCTGGAACTACCCGGTCTTCCTCACCCTCGTGCCCCTCATCGCCGCCCTCGCGGCGGGGAACACCGTGGTCCTCAAGCCCTCGGAGAAGGCCCCCGCCACGGAGCGGCCCTGGTGAAGCTGATCCGCGGCACCTTCCCGCCCGAGGAGGTCGCCGTGGCCACCGGCGGCCCCGAGGTGGCCCAGGCCCTGCTGGAACTGCCCTTCGACCACTTCTTCTTCACAGGCTCCACCCGGGTGGGCCATCTGGTGATGGCCGCCGCGGCGAAGCACCTCGCCAGCGTGACCCTGAGCTCGGGGGCAAGAGCCCGGCCCTGGTCACCGAGGGCGCCGATCTGGCGCCGGGGGCGGCGCATCGCCTGGGGGAAGTGGATCAACGCCGGCCAGACCTGCGTGGCCCCGGACTACGTCCTGGTGCCGGAGCGCCTGGAGCGGTCCTTCCTGGAGCGCCTGGAGGCCGAGGTCCGGGCGATGTTCGGCCCCGGAGCCCCTGGCGAGTGGCGGCCTACGCCAAGCTCATCGACCGGGCCGCCTTCGAGCGCCAGAAGGCCCTCCTGTCCGGCGGGGGCGGGGAGGTCGCCTTCGGCGGGCAGCTGGACGAGCCGCTGCGGATGGCCCCCACGGCCGTGCGGGGCGTGCCTGCCGGCAGCCCGCCCCTGAAGGAGGAGATCTTCGGGCCCATCCTGCCGGTCCTCGCCTACAGGGACCGCGCCGAGGCCCTGTCCATCCTGCGGGGCCTGGACGAGCCCCTGGCCAGCTACCTCTTCACCGGCGGCGCCGAGGAGGCCTGGCTGCGGGACACCCGCGCCGGCGGCACGGCCATCGACCACACGGTCCTGCACCTGGGCAACCCGGCCCTGCCCTTCGGAGGGCGCGGCCCCAGCGGCTTCGGCGCCTACCACGGCGAGCACGGCTTCCGCGCCTTCAGCCACGGGCGCGCCGTGCTGAAGGCCGGCTGGTACGACCCCATCGGCTTCACGAAGCCGCCCTACGAAGGACGGCTCTCCCGGCTGGCCTTCAGGTTCATGCGCTGGCTGGAATAGGGGACCCGCCCCGCAGATCCGCCCCGCCAGGGCGCTGGCGGCCACCGTCGCCGGGCTCGCCAGCCACACCTGCCCGGGGCCGCTGCGGCCGGGGAAGTTGCGGGTTGATGGCGGAGATGGTGACCTGCTCCTTCGAGGCGCTCACGCCGGGGCCGGCATTGATGCAGGCGCCGCAGGAGCTGCCGAGCACGGTGGCGCCCACGGCCTCGAAGGCCGCGATCCAGCCCTGGGCCCTGGCGTGCTGCCGCACGTCCTCGCTGCCGCACTGGACGTAGAACCGCACGCCTTCCGGAACGCGGCGGCCCGCGGCCGCAGCCGCGCGCACCGCCTCGTAGGCCCCGCCGGAGGTCCTCCCGCTTGCCGCCCGTGCAGCTGCCCAGGTAGGCGATGTCGATGCGGACCTCCTCGGCGAGGTCGTCCAGGGCCACGCCGTTCCCGGGATCGCCCGGGCGCGCCAGCATGGGCCCGGGCCGGGCGAGGGCGGAGCAGTCCACGCGTGTGGGCGAAGACGGCGTCCCCGTCGGAGCGCATCCAGGGTCGACCCGGATCTCCACGCCCCGGCGCGCCTTCACGAAGCGGGCGGTCTCGGCGTCCGGCGCCGATCCCCGTGAAGCCGCCGATCTCCGCGGCCATGTTGGTGAGCGTCGCCCGCTCGTCCGTGTCCATGGCCTCGACCGCCGTTCCCTGGTATTCGATCACGTGGCCGATGGCCTTCCCCTTCCCGGATGAAGGGCTGGGCCAGGAGGTGCAGCACCAGGTCCTTCGCGGAGACGCCGGGCTTGAGCCTGCCCTCCAGCAGGACGCGCAGGGTCGGCGGCACGGTCACCCGCACATCGCCGGTGATCCAGGCGTTGGCGATGTCCGTGGTGCCCACCCCGAAGGCCAGGCAGCCCAGGGCGCCGGCGTGGGGCGTGTGGCTGTCGGTGCCGACCACGACCTGGCCGGGGCACGCGTAGCGCTCCGCCATGAGGGAGTGGCAGATGCCCTCGCTGCCGTCCCCATCCGGCAGCTCGCCGTGGAGGCGGATGCCCTTTTTGGCGCAGAAATCCTCCTGCACGGTCTTCAGCCGCCGCGCCACGTCCAGCAGCCCGCGCTCCCGGTGCTCGGCCTTCATGCTGTGGTGCAGGAAGGTGAGGTGGTCCCGGAAGGCGAGGATGGTGGAAGGCTCCTTCAGGGGCACGTCGCCGAGGGCGGCCTCCAGGAAGCTCGCCGCCATGGGGGTGACGTACTCGTGGGAGAAGCGCCAGTCGGTCCCCACGAAGATGCCATCGCCGGGGCGGACGCAACCCAGCCCCGATCGGCCCGCGGAAGCGTCCACGACGGCGTGGCGGGCGAGGATCTTCTCCGCGAGGGTCATGGGCCTCCCGTGTTGGTCCGGGACGGGCACCACGACCTCGCCCTGCAGCCGCGCCGCGTTGAAGGCGAAGAGGCCGCCCCGCCGCACGATCTCCGCGGTGATGGGGTCCAGGCCCTCCGTGAATTCCGTGAGCGGAATTGCCTCTCCGCGGCGGATGCGCCTGACGAGCCCGAGGTCCGTGCTCGTGAACAGCCCCAGGTTCTGGCAGTTCTGCCGGTAGATGCGTTCGAAGCTTTCGGCGATGACCAGGCGGATGCCCGCCGCCATTTCAGCGTAGGGCGAGGCCTCCCGGCTGCTGCCCTTGCCCCGGCGCCTGCCGGCCACGGAGACTTGGAAACCGCCGGCTTTCACGAGGCCCTCCCTGCAGGGGAAGGCGCCGCCGCAGGCGAGGCCCAGGTAGGGGAAGTCGCCGAGCTTCTCGTCGAAGTGGTAGCAGATGAAGGCCGGCGTGATCTCGTCGGTGCTGATCTGGTCGCGGAGAGGGAGGGCTTCCGCCGCCTCCAGGTCCTCGCCTTCGAGCTGGCGGACGACCTTGCCGGCGTCTTCGCTGAGGAAGAGGATGCGGCCCTCGAAGCGCAGCGCGTCCGGCGGCATCAGGCCTTCCCCTTCTTGGCGGCGCGCTGGACGTCGCGCAGCGGCCTGCCCAGGGCCGCCGCGGCGCGCCTCGCCTCCTCGAACTCCGGCTGGCGCGTGGTGGCGCCGGGCCAGCGGCCCTCCTTCACCGGCACGGGCTGGCCTTCGACATCGGACGCCGCGAAGGACCGCTCGGCCTCCACGCGCTGGAGGGGCCACATGCGCAGGCCCAGGGTGGGCAGCTCGGCGACGAGGATCTGCGTCAAGGCATCCAGGCGGCCGGGTTCGGCGATCATCCCCAGCACCCACCCGCTGCGCCCCTTCTTGAAGGTGGCGGCGATGACCCAGACATCCAGGGCCCCGGCCTCCATCAGGCGCGACTGCGCGTGGGCCACCTGCTGGGGCGTGGCGTCGTCGAGGTTGGTCTCCACCTGCAGCAGCGCCGCCGGGGAGGCGGGCAGCTCGCCCAGGACGAAGCGGCAGACGTTCGGGCTTCCCGGGAAGTCCCAGCCGCCGGCGGCGAAGGCGCTGCGGGCGGGGATGAAGCGATGGGGCGCGCGCTTCGACGCCGCCAGCTGCGCCGCCAGGGCCGCGCCGGTGGGCGTGGTCAGCTCCCGGCCCTCCGGGGCCGCGCCGGGCACGAGCTCGAAGCCGTCGAGGAGATGGAGCGTCGCCGGGCCCGGAATCGGGTAGTCGCCGTGGGCCATGGGGGTGCGGCCCCGGCCGAGCGCGATGGGCCCGACGTGGACCGCGGGTTCCCCGAGGAGCACCCAGCCCGCCGCCGCGAGGGCCACGTCGGCGATGCTGTCCTTCACGCCCACTTCGTGGAAGTGGACCTTTTCGAGGGTCAGGCCATGGACCTTCGCTTCCGCCTGGGCCAGCTTCTCGAAGGCGCCCCGGGCGACCTGGGCGATGCGGGGTTCCAGGTGCTGCCGCAGGATCGCGTCGACCTCAGTCCAGCGCAGGCCATGGACGTGGGCGCCGGCCTTCGTCTTCACATGGCGGCGGAGGACCCGCTTGGCGCCCGGGGGCAGGTCCAGGTGCGGCCCCCCTTCGTCCACCGCCCCGCCGATGAGGATGCTGGCCTTGGTGCCCTGCACGCCGCAGCGCAGCACCGTGTCCACCCGGAGATCGAGGTCGTCGAAGGGCAGTCCCCGCAGCACGGCCCGCAGCCCGGCTTCGGGCACCCCCAGGGCCAGGAAGCCGCCCACCCAGAGGTCGCCGGACAGGCCC
>JBGASS010000026.1:0-4640 GCA_044229555.1 Holophagaceae bacterium | reverse complement strand
CCCAAAGTTGCGCCACGAATCGCTCCGGAAACGGCGAGGCCCCCAAGCGGGGGCCTCGCTCGGATCCGATTCTAGCGGCTCAGTCCTTCTCTTCCTCTTCGGCGAGCTTGGCGGCCACCTCGTCGAGATGGGCCATGAGGCGCTCGGCCATCTCCTCGTCCTCCAGGGGCGTGAACATGTCGTCCTTCACCTCGAAGATCTCCAGGGACAGGCCCTCCTCTTCGCTCAGCTTGCCCTCGCTCTGGGCCTGGACTTCCTGCAGGGGTGCCAGGACGCAGAAATGGCGGCCTTCGAAGTCCACTTCCTCGAGGATGGCAAACTCCTCCTTCTCGCCGTTCTCGTCCTCCAGCTCGACGACTTCGATCTCGAAGGAATCATCGTTCTCGTGGTTGCAGTCCGGTCCGTGCTCGTGGCCTTCATGAGCCATGGGGTGCTCCTTGCGCAAGTCTCCCAGCGTAGAGCCGGAGGCCCCGGAAGGCCAGGAATATCTTGGAAGCGCAGGGCTGCCTGACCTAGGTCCCGACCGACACAAGCGGGACGAACGGATCCGCCCGAAGGGCGCTGGCTGCTCCGCAAGTCCCGCTAGGTCCCGACTGACACAAGCGGGACTAACGGATCCGCCAGAAGGGCGCTGGCTGCTCCGCAAGTCCCGCTAGTCCTGGGGCCGCCTGGCCTGGCCTTCCACCCAGGCTTCCCCGCCTTCCGCGTAGCGCTCCCGCTTCCAGATGGGCACCCGGGCCTTGATCCCGTCCATGAGCCAGGCGGCGGCCTCGAAGGCCTCCTTCCGGTGCGCGGAGGCGGTGGCGATCACCACCGCGGCCTCCATCAAGGGCACGATGCCGATCCGGTGATGGATCAGGCAGCGGCACAGGCGGAACCGGTCCAGGGCCTCCTGCCGCAGCCTCTCCAGTTCCGCCTCCGCCATGGGAACGTAGGCCTCGTAGGCGAGGTCAGCGACCGCCATCCCCTCGTGGTGGTTCCGGGCGGTGCCTTCGAAGAGCACTACGGCCCCGGCGGCGGGATCCGACGCGGCGGCCCGGAGGGCGGCGGCGTCCAGGGCCTCCGCCTGGACGCGGACAAACGGTGGAAGCGGTTCATCGGCCATGTCCCACGCTACCGTGGATGCCATGGCCCTGAGAACGAAGGTGGAACTCTTCTGCGACGGCGCGTGCCTCGGCAACCCGGGACCAGGAGGCTGGGGTTACCTCCTTCGGACGGTCACCTCCAAGGGCCCGGTGGAGAAGGAGGGCAGCGGCTCGGAGCCGGACACCACCAACAACCGCATGGAGCTCATGGGCGCCCTGGAGGGCCTGCGGGCCCTGGCCCGGCCCTGCGAAGTGATCCTCTGGTGCGACAGCCAGTACGTGGTGAAGGGACTGGCCGAATGGCTTCCGGGCTGGAAGCGGAAGGGCTGGCGCCGGGCCGACGGCCATCCCGTCCTGAACGCCGACCTCTGGCAGGCCTTGGACCTGGAGGCGGCCCGGCACCGCCTGGATTGCCGTTGGGTGAAGGGGCACGCAGGCCATCCGGAGAACGAGCGGGTGGACCGGCTGGCGAGCGCCGCGGCGAGGTTCCAGGCCGAACATGGCATCGCCCCCTGACGGGGGCGATGGGGGCCTGCGGCGGGTTCAGCGCCGGCCGAACTGGGCCTGGAAGCTGACGGCGAAATCGATCCAGCCCGACACGGGCTTGCCATCCCGGGTCGCCGGCGAATAAACGCTGCGCATGGCGGATTCGGTCGCCGCCTCATCGAAGCCCCAGGGACCCGGCACGCTCTCGACGATGCTCACCTTCTGAGGCTTGCCGTTGGCATCCACGAAAACCTTCAGGCGCACCGTGTGAGGCTTCGAGGCCTCCCACTTGGCCTGGATGGCGCGAGGCGGGAACACGGCCGGCGCCTTGCTGACGGTGCGCACCGGGGTCTCTTCCACCACCACCGGGGAGGAGGGCGTGGCGGCCGCCGGCGCTGCCGGGGTCGGCGCAGGTTTCGGCGCCTCGACGGGGGTCGGTTTCGGAGCCTCGACCGGCGGCGGCGCGGCCGGGCGGGGCTGCTCGACGGGCTTGGGAGCCGGAGGCGGCGCCGCGGCGGGGACGGCCTTGGCGATCTTCTCCTGCTGCTCGCGGAGGGCCTGCTCGCGCTGCTTGCGCTTGTCCTCGAGCTCCTTCTGCTGCCTTTCGATGTCCGCCTGCTTCTTCTTCTCCGCTTCGACCTGCTCGAGCAGCTTGGCCTTCTCGGTGGCGTCCTTCATCAGGGCGGCCTGCCGGGTCAGATCCTCCTGCTTGGCCTTGGCGGCTTCGGCCTGCCCGGTGAGGGCGGCCTTCTTCGCGGCCTCCTCGGCCTGGTCCCGCTGCAGCTTCGCGAGGGTCTCGCGCATCTGCTTGACCTCGTCGCTCTCGCCCTTGGGCCGGAAGGCGAGGAAGCCGAGGAGCAGGATCACCACCGCCGCGGCGGCGCCGCCGAAGACGAGGATCTTGTTCTTGGACTTCACCTCCTCCTGCGCGAAGTCCACGGCATGGGCCTCGCCGCCCCGGCCCTCGCCGGAAGCGACCATGGCGTAGGCGGTGTAGTTGTCCGCCTGCTCGGCCTTCACGCCGGAGCCGTCCTTGTCGTTCTCCTCCCGGAAGAGGGTGTGCATGAAGAAGGCCATGTTGAAGGTCGTCGGGCTGTAGTCGCCGTCGTAGAGGACCCGCTCCAGCTCGGCGTTGAAGGCGCCCACGCTGTCGAAGGGCTGGGCCATGCCCAGCAGCCGCATCATCAGGTTCTGGATCTCGGGGGGGACCGGGGTCTCCTCCTGGGCGGCCTTCAGGGTCGCGCGCTGCACGAAGGGCGTCGGATCGCCCATGGTGGGCAGGCGGTCCAGGGTGAGCAGCTCGTAGAGGATGGAACCCAGGCTGTAGAAGTCCTGCTGCAGCGCGGTGGCGCCCTCCTTGAGGTAGGACTGGAGGGAAGTCTGGGTGACCGGGAGCTTGCCCATGAGCCCGTGGAGGATCGGCGCGAAGGGGGCGTCCAGGATCTGGGCCGCGCCTTCGAAGCTCACCCACACGCTGTGGGTGGAGAGCAGCCCGTGGCTCAGCCCCTTGCCATGGAGCTGGATGATGCCCTGGGCGATGCCCTGCAGCACGGACAGGGCGTGGTCCACGCCGAAGGGGATCTGCTCGTGCTTGGCCTTGTCGAGGAGCTGGGCCAGGCTGCGGCCGGGGACGTAGTCGCACACCACGTGGGGCGGGTTGCCGGTCTCGATGCGGTAGTTCATCCCGAAGGCCTTGGAGCCCCCGAGCTGGGGCAGCATCTTGGAGGCGTCCGCCAGCTTGGGCGCGAAGCCCGCGCCGAGGATCTCCTCGAAGAAGGTGCGCACCAGGACGTGCCGGTCGAAGTTGCCGCCGACGGTCACGATGCCGCGGTGGATCCGGCCGATGGGATCGGCGGTGAGTTCACTGGCCAGGAGATAAGAGCCGAGCCGCGTGTAGTTGGCCATGGAGGGTGCTCCCCGGAATATGAAGGACAAAGCGAGATGACAAAGATAGTCCCCGGCGACCTAAAAGCCTAGTGGGCGGGATTCCCGAGGGGTTGGACCGCCCGCGGCCCCGGAAGGTTCCCGCAGATCACGGGCCCGCGGGTTTTCCCACAGATCCCCCACGGCCCGCCAGAGAAGGGTCCACATGTTCGCGGTGGCGTTGACGCCGGTGGAAAAAGCCAGCTGCATCTGGGCGTAGGGGACGCTCAGTTCATCCCAGGGACCGACGCTGCGTCCAGTGGCGGCGTCGAAGTGCTCCGCGAGGCTGCCGTGGCGCTCGTACTTCACCTTGGCGAGCTGCAGCAGCGGCGGGCGCGGATCGAGGGGCGCCTTGGCGGCCCAAAAGGGTTCTCGCGTGAGCACCAGATCCTTGAACCGGCCATCGGTGTAGGCCTCGAAGAACTCCCGCAGGGCGGTCACCCCGTGGGTGACGGAGGGGTCCGAAAGGAGCTGGATCTGGTGGGCCAGCACCCCCAGTTCCCGGGCCATCCGGTCGGGAGGGGCTTTGGCCTCGCTGAGGGCCACGATGCGCAGGAACTGCTCCTCCACGTCCTCCACCGTCGGCGGCTGGTCGTTGGCCAGACCCCGGGCGGAACCCAGCAGGGCCGCCTGGTGCGGCTTGAGGACCTCCAGCAGCCGGGCCGGGACCATCCGCAGCGCCAGGCGCGTCTGCGCCTCATGGACCCTGGGGGACCAGGCCGGGAGGGGCGCCGAGAGGAGGCAGGCCAGCCATGGAAGGGCCTTGCGGAATCGTGGCGGCTGCATCATGGGCCTCTTCCTTCGGGTGAAGTGTGCCGAGGCTCGCCCGGTGCCCCGGACTTGTCAAGGCGTGGAATGTCCGGGCTTCGCCATGCTGCTAAAAGGATGGAGTGCTCACCCGTGAAGGACTCTGGCGGCGCATCGGGAGCCCCGATGCCTGGGCCCTCCCCTGGGCCATGGCCGCCGCCTGCGCCCTCCCCTGGCTGCTGCCGGAGGCCTGGGACGGCCGGGTTCCCCACCTGGTCCAGGCCCTCGCCTGGACCGCGGTGCTGGGTTCGGCCCCGCTCCTGCGCACCCGGTGGCGGGTCCTCCCCCTGGCCCTGGCCCTCGCCTGGGGCGCCGCGGGCCACCTCGCGGACCGGGCCC
>JBGASS010000025.1:0-14288 GCA_044229555.1 Holophagaceae bacterium | reverse complement strand
GGATGGTTTCGCGGAAGAGGCGGCGGACCCCGCGGCGCCGGCGGGGGCACCGACCTCTAGCTCCTTGTGGGTCGCAGGCTGGGCCGGACTGGTCTGCGCCTTCGCCGCCTGGTTGGTGCCGGCGATCGGGTTCCTGAAGTTTCGAAGTGCCTACGCCCCGATCTACATGCTGGGCCTGATGAATGGCCTGGCCCTGCTCATCGGCGGCCTCACCTGGGCGATCCTCGGCGCCCGCTGGGCGAAGGGCCGGCGGGAGGGGAGGGTCTTGCGCATCCTCACGGGATTGGCTCTGGTGCTGCCCCTGTTGCTGGCCGCCGGACTGCTCGCGATCCTCCTGGTCTTCGCAAAGCCCCGGCTCTTCTAGCAACCCATCGAGGCGGGGCGGATCCCGCCGAGGGCCGGTCCCGTGGGGAATCTTGTGAAGGGAATATGACAATAGTCTGACAATAAAATATTGATAACAATGGCAACAATATGACAACAAGTCGTTATGCGATGGGGAAGGAAACCCGCGTCAATGCTGGGCTTGGCAGGGCCGGCTGAAAACCATTTGGCCTCCTTTTTATTTAGGCTATCGTCCCCATACCGTCCCCGGAGAACCCTCATGAGAAACGCCCGCGCCCTTCGCGCCCTTTCCCTCGCAATCGTTTCAGGAGCCACCGCCCTCGCGGCTCCGGCTCCCCGTCCCGCCCTCACCCTCCTGCAAGCCGGACCCTGGAAGCTCGAGGACGAGACGATGTTCACCCGGGCCCGGGCCGTCTCCGAGCCCTGGCGGGATGGCGCCCTCCTGGGCCTGCTGAAGCGCGCCGAGGCCCGCATGCCCTTCGCGCCGGAGGAGTTGGCGATCCTTGACGCCTACAACGTGGGCCTTCCGATCTCCCAGCTCGAGGCGGACGTCCTGGTGTCGCGGGCGCTGTACCGCGCCTACATCGCCGGACAGAAGGTTTCGGAGGAGCACGCCACCCTGCTGGAACGCTACAAGGCCTATACCCAGGGCCGGCGGCAGCAGATCTTCGAGCGCGCGCAGGTCCTGCACAAGATGGCGGGCCGGGAAATCCAGCCCCCGGACGACAGCCGCTCCTGGGAGCTCTACTCCGATCCCGCGCTGTTCAACCAGCTGGACGGCCTGAAGCGGAAGCTCGAGGCCATGTACGGGAAGAAGGGCGGCCTCAGCCGCATCAACCTTGAGTGGCCCTCCGAGAAGGAAGCCCTCTTCCCCGCCCCGGTGGCGATCCCCCAGTTCGAGATGCTGGCGGGTCCCCTCGCCCCCCTGCAGCCGGTGATCAACAACAACACCGCGCTGGTCGCGGCCCAGGACACCCAGAGCGAGACCTCCATCGTCCTCGGGGCCGGCGGCGTGGTCCTCGGCTCCTTCAATGATTCGGGGAACTACAACGGCACCACCCAGCTGCATTTCACCGGCTGGTCCCGGTCGACGGATTCCGGCGCGACCTGGACGGACATGGGCAGCCTGCCGAACCTGGCGGGCGGCGAAGCCGACTTCGGCGATCCCACCTTCGCTCGCAGCACCTCCACCGGGACGATCATCTTCGCCACCCTGGGGAACAACCAGCTTCCGATCTTCCGGTCCACGGACGGTGGCGTGACCTTTGGCAGCACGCCCCCCAACGGCGGCGTGACGGCCTCCGTCAATTACGACAAGGAGATCCTGGCCGCCGACAATTTCGCCGGCGCCGGCCAGGGCAACTTCTACCTGTTCTGGCGCAACTTCGACTCCGGCACGGGCATGACCTTCACCCGCTCCACGGATGACGGCGTGACCTGGGGCAACCGCCAGCTCCTGGCGAGCGGCGGCCAGGGCGCCTGGCCGACGGTGGGCGCGAATCACCACGTCTACTGCTTCTGGCTGGCGGGTGCGAACATCGTGATGAAGAAGTCCACGGACCTGGGCGTCTCCTTCGGCTCTACGATCACCGTCGCGCCCATTGCCTCCCTGGGGGTCAACGGCGACCTGGGCCTGGGTGGCGGCTTCCGCACCAACGCCTTCCCCCAGGCGGTCGG
Source organism: Holophagaceae bacterium (assembly GCA_044229555.1). Taxonomy (GTDB): domain Bacteria; phylum Acidobacteriota; class Holophagae; order Holophagales; family Holophagaceae; genus JADJVL01. The sequence goes on along the minus strand of JBGASS010000025.1, from coordinate 12,266 downwards.
GCACCCCTCGGATCCGAACCAGATCTATGTGGTCTGGAACGACAAGAGCGGCGCGGACAAGGGCAACATCTACTTCTCGAAGACCAACGACGCCGGCGCCACCTGGTCCGCCCCGGTGAAGGTGAACAACGACGCCGGCACCAATGACCAGTGGCAGCCCGTCCTCGCCATCACGCCGGACGGCACGCGCCTCTTCGTCAGCTGGTATGACCGCCGCCTGGACGTCGCCAACAACCTCTTCGAGGTCTTCGGCCGCAACGCCACCATCAGCGGCAGCACGGTGACCTGGGATGCCGGTGACTACCGCATCACCGATGGCGCCTCGCCGGTCATCATCGGCCAGGACCCGGTCATCAACGCCACCTACATGGGCGATTACGACCAGGCCACGGCGGACAACGCCTTCTTCTACCGCACCTGGGCCGACAACCGCCTCGCCTCGTCCGCCCACACGAACCAGCCCGATGTGCGGTACGTGAAGGTCCCGGTCGCCGGCCTGCCCCCCGAGCCGCCGTCCCCGGCCGCCAACGGCACCGCCCTCACGGCGGAAAGCTGCGTCCCCGCCAACAGCGCGGTGGATCCCGGCGAGACCGTCACCATGAACCTGACAGTCAAGAACAACGGCGGCAGCGCGACGACCAGCCTCGTCGGCACCCTCCAGGCCACCGGCGGCGTGACCTCCCCCAGCGGGCCCCAGACCTACGGCGCCATCGCCGCGGGGGCCAGCACCTCCAGGCCCTTCACCTTCACCGCCAACGGCACTTGCGGGAACACCATCACCCTGAGCCTCCAGCTCCAGGACGGGGCCACCAATTACGGGACCGTGACCTTCAACGTCCTCCTCGGGCCTCCCGGGACCACGAACTTCACGAACGCCTCCGCCATCACCATCGTCGATAACGCGGCGGGGTCGCCCTACCCCTCCAATATTACCGCCTCCGGCATCAGCACCTACAGCCGGGTCACCGTGACACTGAATGGCTTGAGCCACACCTTCCCCGATGACATCGACGTCATCCTGGTGGCCCCTGGCGGGCAGAAGGCCTACGTCATGTCGGACGTGGGCGGAGCCAACGCGGTCACAAATGTCACGCTGACCCTCGACGACCTGGCCGCCACGGCCCTTCCTGATTCGACCGCGCTCGCGACCGGGACCTTCAAACCGACCAATATCGGGACCACGACGGATACCTTCCCGGGGCCGGCGCCAGCGGGCCCCTATTCCGCGGATTTCTCCGTGTTCAACGGCCTGGGGGCCGCGGCCAACGGCACCTGGTCCCTCTACGTCCGGGATGATCTGGGTGGAGATGTTGGCAGCTACGCCGGAGGCTGGACCCTCTCCTTCCAGGGCACCCCTGCGGCCTGCGCCACCTGCACGAACGCGGATCTCTCCCTGACCAACACGCCGGGCGCCGCCACGGTGAACGCGGGTTCCAACATCACCTACACCTACGTCGCCACCAACAACGGGCCGGATCCGGCGTCCAACGTGGCCATCACCACCACGGTCCCCGCGGGCACGACCTTCGTGTCCGCCGCGGCCGCGGGCTCGACCTCCCTGGTCACCCCCGCCGTCGGCGGCACGGGTTCCGTCACCGGGACCTGGGCCGGGAGCACGGCGAATGCCGGCACGCGCACCATGACGATGGTCGTCGCGGTGCCCGGCGCCACGCCTGGCGGCACCATCGTGGCGAATTCCGCCACCACGAGCTCCGCCACCCCGGACTCGACGCCGGCCAACAACACCGCGGCGTCGAACGTGACCGTCATCAACCTGATGCCGTCCATCACGAGCTTCTCGCCCGGCTCCGGGTCTTCCGGCAGCCTGGTCAACATCTATGGCGTCAACTTCAGCAGTGTGACCAACGTGAAGTTCAACGGGGCGAACGCCTTCTTCTCCATCGTCTCGCCGACCCAGATGAGCGCCATCGTGCCGGCCTCCGCGACCACCGGCTTCATCACGGCGACGAACCCCTACGGCACGGGAACCAGCCCGACCGTCTTCACCATCGTTTCCGGCGCGCCCCGGATCTGGGGCTTCACGCCCACCTCGGGCCCCACCGGCACCGTGGTGACGATCAACGGCGTGAACTTCACCGGCACCACTTCGGTGAAGTTCAATGGCGTGGCCGCCACCTCCTTCACGGTGATCGGGCCCAACCAGGTGCAGGCGACGGTGCCCGCGACCGCGACCACCGGACCCATCAGCATCACGACGCCTTCGGGCACCACCACCTCCGGCGCCTCGGTCTTCACGAAGCTCTGAAGCAGCGCCCCGCTCCACCCCGAAGGGCCGCCCCCGGGCGGCCCTTCGGGCTTAGGGGATCCAGATCTCCGGCGGCACCGGGTGGCTCAGGAAGAAGGTCATCCCTTCGCTCATGCCGTAGGCCCCGGTCCTGCCGAAGGCGAGCAGGTCCCCGGCGGCGAGGCTGGCGGGCAGCTCCGCTTCGCCCAAGCGGTCCAGGCTGGTGCATAGGGGCCCAGCGAGGGTGAAGGCCGCCGTTGGTCCGCTCCGGCCCAGAGCCTTCACCGGGAAGGCCTCGCCGGTGAGGAGGGGCCGCAGCAGGTGGTTGATGCCGCCTTCCAGGATGGCGAAGCGGGTGCCCCGGCTCTCCTTGATGCGCACGACCCGGGCGAGGTAGGTCCCGCAGGGGGCCGCGAGGAAGCGGCCCGGTTCGAGGATCACTTCGCCCTGGAACCAGCGGTGGCAGGCGAGGAGATCGCCGAGGCCGGCCCCCAGGGTCTCGAGGTCCAGGGGGGCCTGGTCCGGGGCGTAGGCCACGCCGAGCCCGCCTCCCAGATCGATCTGCTCGAGGGGAAGGCCGAAGTCCCGGTGGAGCCGGGCGGCCAGGTCCAGGACCATGGCGTGGGTGGCCAGGAGCTTCGCCGCGTCCCGCTGATTGCTGGCGGCGAAGACGTGGAGCCCGCGGATGCGGACGTGGCGCAGGCTCGAGGCGCGCGCCAGCAGCGCCGGCACCGCCTCCTCGTCCACCCCGAAGGCCGAGGGGCCCACGCCGCCGATGATGCGGTTGCCCTCCTCCGCGCCGGAGGCGGGATGGACCCGGAGGTTCACGGCGACCTCGTGGGCTTTCATGCCGGCGGCGAGGCGGTCCAGGCGCTCCAGGTCCTCCCACCCCTCGGCCTGGACGCGGACGTCCATGGCCAGGGCCAGGGCCAGTTCCTCCTCCCGCTTGCCGGGGCCGGCGAAGAAGGTGCGGCCGGCGGGCAGCCCCAGCTTGCGCGCGCGCTGGAGCTCGCCGATGGAGGCGCAATCGAAGCTGGCGCCGAGGGCCGCGAAGCGCGCCAGCAGCTCGGGATGGGGATTGGCCTTCACCGCGTAGGCGAGGCGGACCCGCGCCGGCAGCGCGGCGCGCAGGGCGGCGAACTGGGCCTCGGCGGTGGCGCCGTCGTAGAGGAAGCAGGGCGTTCCGTGCCGGCCGGCCCGATCCTGGCAGGCGGCGTCGTCAAGGGCGAACAGGTTCACGTCTGCGACTCGTGCTGGACCGCCCAGTGGGGTGCCAGGCGCCGGACCCCCTCCCGGATCTGCTCCGGGGAGGCGGCGAAACTGAGGCGCACGTGGGCGCGGCCGCCGGAGCCGAAGACCTGGCCTGGCACCATCACCACCTTGGCTTCGTCCCGCAGCCTCACGCAGAAGCCCCAGGGATCCGCCAGGGCGGTCTCCGGCAGGGGCATGAAGTGATAGAACGTGCCGTCGGGAGCCTCGAGGGCCTGGCCGAGTTCGGAGGCCAAGGCTTCCTGCAGGGCTTCGAAGCGGATCCGGATCTCCTGCCTCGCGGCCGGCAGCACCGTGCCGGAGGCTTCCAGCAGCGCGAGGGCGGCCCGCTGCGCGGGCTGCGCGGCGGCGGTGACGGCGTAGCCGTGGACGATGCGGACCTGGGCGAGGACCTTGGGATCCCCCACCGCCCAGCCGACGCGCAGGCCCGGGGCGCCCCAGCCCTTGCTGACGCTGGTGACGACGATGCCGTTGGACGTGACGTCCCGAAGGCTGGGCGGGCGGATGCCGAAGTGCAGGTCCCGGTAGACCTCATCCGAGAGGAGCAGGACGCCGCGGGCCTCGCAGGCCTTCGCGACCCGGGCCAGATCCTCCAGGCGGGCGCCGCCGCCGGTGGGGTTGGAGGGCGCGTTCACCAGGGCGAGGCGGGCCCTGGGCGAGGCGTCGAGGACCGCCTGGAAGGCGTCGGCGTCCAGGCGGAAGCGGTCGGCGGCCTTCAGGGCGAAGGGCCGGGCCGCGGCGCCGCACATGGGTGGCGAGGGCCTCGTAGACCGGGAAGGCCGGATCCGGGATGAGCACCTGGTCGCCGGGTTCCAGGAACGCCTGGAAGAGGCTGAAGAGGGCGCCGGAGGAGCCGCTGGTGATGATGACCTCGTCAGCGTGGACGCCGTGCCACGCCGCCACCGCCCGCCGCAGTTCCGGCAGGCCCATGTTGGGCCCGTAGGCGCAGATCCCGGAGGTCTCCGCCAAGGCGCGCCGGGCGGGTTCCGGCAGGGCCCAGGTGGGCTCGCCGAGGCCGGGGATCGCATCAGGGGGCGCGCCTTCGAAAGGATGCGATGGGCGAAGGCTTCGGGCCGATGCGGGAGGCGGGGGCGGGGATCAGCATGGCCTGACCATTCTGGACCAAGCGCCCGGCCGTTAAGAACCAGGACCTGTCGAAGCGTCAAGGGGGCGGCTCAGCGGCGGGCGCCTTCCAGGGCCGTGGCCGCGTCGGTCCGTGAATCCCGGTACTTCACGATCACCGGTGCCGCAAGGTGCAGGCCATGGGCCGCCGCGAAGTCCCCCTTCGCGGGCCTGGAGCCGGGCACCACCACGGCGTCCTCGGGCACTTCCCTCACCCACTCCCGGCCGTTCACCAGGTCGTAGATCACCGTGGAGCCGGTGATCACGACGCCGCTGGCCAGCACCGCGCGCTTCCGGACCAGGATCCCCTCGAAGAGGCCCACGAGGCCGCCCACGAAGGCGTCGTCCTCGATGACCACGGGCCGGGCTCCCGCAGGTTCAAGCACACCGCCGACCTGGGCGGCGGCGCTGAGGTGCACGCGCTTGCCGACCTGGGCGCAGGAGCCCACCAGGGCATGGCTGTCCACCATGGTGCCTTCGTCCACGTAGGCGCCCACGTTGATGTAGGCGGGGGGCATGATGACGACGCCCTTCGCCACATGGGCGCCCCGGCGCACGGAACTGCCCCCGGGCACCAGGCGCACGCCGCTGCCCAGATTGAAGCTCCGCGCCGGGTAGGCGGTCTTGTCGAAGAAGGGCCAGCCGGGGCCGTCCATGGCTTCGACCTTCGTGGCCCGGAAGCCGGCGAGGATGGCCTGCTTCACCCAGACGTTGGCGGTCCACCCGCCGTGGCCGTCGGGCTCGGCGGCACGGAGGAGTCCGGCTTCCAGGGCGGCGAGCAGGGCATGATGAGCCGTGGGCAGGCCAGGGTCGGCCTGGAGGGCGTCGGGGGCGCGGTCGTAGAAGGCCTGCAGTTCGGCGGGGTTCATGGCCGCGCTCCAGGCAGCGAATCTTCGGTGGCGAGGCAGAGGGCTTCCGCGACGCGGGTGCGGGTGGCGGCCTCCGGCGTGGTGAGGGGCAGGCGGCAGAGCTCGTCGGCGAGACCCAGGAGCTTGAGGCCGGCCTTCAGGGGGATGGGATTGCTCTCCACGAAGAGGGCGTCGATGAGGGGTAGGAGCTGGGCGTTCAGCCGCCGGGCTTCGGCCATGCGGCCCTGGCGCGCGGCCTCCACCAGGGACTTGGTCTCGAAGGGCAGCAGGTTGCCCAGCACCGAGATCAGGCCCACGGCGCCCACGGCCATGGCGGCGAGGGCCAGGCCGTCGTCGCCGGAAAGCAGCTGCTTGCCCTTGGGCAGGGTGCGGGCGATTTCGCCGATCTGGGCGAGGTTGCCGCTGCTCTCCTTCACCGCCACCACGGCCTCGTTCTCCCACAGTTTTGACAGCATGGCGGGCGTCACGTTGGACCCCGTGCGGCCCGGCACGTTGTAGAGGATGAGGGGCAGCCCCGGGGCCGCGTCGGCCACGACCGCGTAGTGGGCCTGGAGGCCGCCCAGCACGGGCTTGTTGTAGTAGGGCGTCACCACCAGCGCCCCGTGGGCGCCGAAACCGAGGGCCTTCTTCGTCCAAGCGGCAGCCTGCTTCGTGGCATTGGAGCCCGTGCCCACCACCACCTTCTTGCCGGAAGCCTCCTCCAGGCAGGCGGCGATGAGGGCGTCCCGCTCCGGCTCCTCCAGGGTCGCGGCCTCGCCGGTGGAGCCCAGCACCACCAGGACGTCGGCGCCCCCCCGGGCTACGTGCTTCACGAGCTTGCGGAAGGCCGGCAGGTCCACCTGGCCGGAAGGGAGGAAGGGCGTGGCGAGGGCGACCCCGAGGCCGGAGAAGTCGGTGTTCATGGCCTGGCTCCTTCAAAGAGGGGATCGAGGACGTCCTTCGCCACCTGGTCCATGGTGAAGAGGCCCTTGCGCCCGCGGATCCACCGCGCCGCCACCAGGGCGCCCTCGGCGTAGGGGCGCGGCGAGCGGGCGGCGTGGTGCAGCTCAAGCACTTCGCCGGGGGCGTCGATGCCCACGATGTGGCTGGAGTAGGTGTGGCCGGCGCGGATGCTGCTGACGTTGAGCTGGTGGGCCTTCAGGTCCCCGCCGGCCGCCGGGATGGCCCACTCGGTCTTGCGGGGGCAGCCTTTCATCAGCACGCCCGCCAGGAGCTTGGCGGTGCCGCTGGGGGCGTCGTGCTTGCGGGCGTGGTGGTGTTCCACCAGGTAGGGGTCCTTCTGTTCGTCGCCGGCGGTGAAGCGCGCCAGGATGAGGCTGAGGCGGGCGTAGAGGGCGACGGTGAGGGAGAAGTTGGGCGCCGTGATGACGCCGATGCGCCCGCCGATCCGAGCCCCCAGGTCCGGGATCGTCCATCCGGTCGTCCCGATGAGGAAGTCCGCGCCGTGGTCCAGGCACCACCCCAGGTGGGCCTCCACGGCGGAGGCCGAGGACGCGTCGATCACCACGTCCGCGCCCTCGTGGGGGGACTCGTTCCGGCCCACGGTCCAGGCCAGCTCTGCGCCCGGGGCCTCCCCCACCACGTCGGCGATGGCGGCGCCCAGGCGGCCGCGGCCGAAGATGCCGATCCTCATGCCGTACCTCCCTCGATCAGCGCCCCGTGGAGGCGCCGCAGAGCCTCGTGCTCGTCCGCGCGGCGCACCACGAGGCTCAGGTTGATCTCGTTGGCGCCCATGCTGATCATCTCGACGTTGATGTCGTTGAGGGCCCCGAAGAGGCGCCCGCCCAGGCCCGCCGTCTTCTTGAGGCGTTCGCCCACCACGGCGACGATGGCGCGGTCCTCGTGGATGGCCACGGAGGCGAAGGCCGAAAGCTGTTCCTGCAGGGCCTGCAGCGGCGCGTCCGCGTCCACGGTGAGGCTCACGCTCACTTCCGCCGTCGCGATGAGGTCCACGCTCACCTTCAGCCGCCCGAAGACCTCGAAGAGCCTAGCCAGGAAGCCGCTCTGGGCGAGCATGCGGGAACTGGTCACCGTGAGCACGGTGACCGGGCCGCGGCTGGCCAGGGCCGTGACGGAGCGCCCCGAGGAGACATGGCCGGTGATGGTGGTGAAGCGGCCCTGGGGCCGTTGCGTGTGGCGCACGGTGACGGGGATGTCGGCCTCCACCGCGGGTTGGATGGTGGCGGGGTGGAGCACTTTCGCGCCGAAGGCCGCCAGCTCGGCGGCCTCGTCGAAGGCCAGCTCCGGGATGGGCAGGGCGTGGGGCACGATGCGGGGATCGCAGGTGAGGACGCCCTCCACGTCGGTCCAGATCTGCACCTCGCTGGCCCCAAGGGCCGCCCCGAAGAGGGCCGCCGAATAGTCGCTGCCGCCGCGGCCCAGGGTGGTGGTGAGGCCGTCCTCCGTGGCGCCGACATAGCCCTGGGTGACGGCCACGCGCCCGGGGCCGAGGGCGGGGGCCAGCCGCGAGGCGGCCAGGTCCTTGATGCGCCCGGTCTGGGGCTGGCCCTCCCCGAAGGTGGCGTCGGTGCGGAGCACCGTCCGGGCGTCCACCCAGGCGGCGTCCAGGCCTTGAGCCTTGAGGAAGGCGGCGAAGATCCGCGTGCTCAGCAGCTCGCCGTGGGCGGCGATGGCGTCCTGGGTGCGGGGGCTCAGTTCGTGGAGCAGGGCTACGCCGCGGAGGAAGAGCTCCAGCTGGCCGAAGGCCTCGGTGAGGAAGGTGTCCAGGTCCTCGGGGAGGCCGGCCTCGAAGAGTTTTTCGGCGGAGGACCGGTGCGCCTGGATGAGGGCCTTCACGCCCTCCAGGGCCGCCGGCAGGTCGCCGGCCTCCGCGGCCTTGGAGGCGGCGAAGAGGGCGTTGGTGGTCTTGCCCATGGCGGAGAGCACCACCAGCGGCGCCGCGGGCAGGGCTTCCTTCACGAGGGTGCAGACCTGCCTCATACAATCAGCGTCCGCGACGCTGCTGCCGCCGAATTTCATGACCCGCGGATTCATCCCAGAAGCCCCTTGGCGTGGGCCAGCTCGGCGTTGAGGATGGAGCCGCCGGCGGCGCCGCGCTCCGTGTTGTGGCCCAGCAGGCTGAACTTGATGCCGAACAGCGGACAGGGCCGGACGCGGCCCACGTGGACGCTCATGCCGCCATCCGCCTCCACGTCCCGGCGCACCTGGGGCCGGTCCTCGGCCAGGTGCAGGTGGATGGGAAGGGCGGGTGCGGAGGGCAGGTTGAGCCGCTGGGGTTCGGGGTTCCAGGAGCGCAGGGCCTCCTTCACCTGGTCCGGCGTGGGGGAGCCCTTCAGCCTTACGCTGACAGCCTCGGTGTGGCCCTCCAGCACCGGGACGCGGTGGCAGAGTGCCGACACGCCGAGCGTCGCCATCTCGATGCCGTCGCCGCCGAGGGTGCCGAGGAGCTTGGGGATCTCCTCCTCGACCTTTTCCTCCTCGTTGCGGATGAAGGGCACCACGTTGCCCAGGATGTCCAGGCTGGCCACGCCGGGGTAGCCCGCGCCGCTCACCGCCTGCATGGAGGCCATCAGCACCGCTTCAATTCCGAAGGCGGTCTGCAGGGGGGCCAGGGCCATGGCCAGCACCGTGGCGGTGCAGTTGGGATTGCAGAGGATGGCGCCCTTCCAGCCGTGGTGTCGGCGTTGCAGGTCGATGAGCCCGAGGTGTTCGGGGTTCACTTCCGGGATGAGGAGCGGCACCTCCCGGGCCATGCGGAAGGCCGAGGCGTTGGAGAAGACGAGGGCGCCGGCCTTGGCGAAGAGGGGCTCCAGCTCAGAGGCCGGCCCGCTGTCGAGGGCGCTGAAGACCACCGGGGAGAAGGCCTGGTCCGGCTCGCCGGGCACCATGACCCGGGGCCCGAAGCCGCCGTAGGGCTCGCCGTCCAGGCGCCAGGCGCAGGCCTCGAAATAGCGCTTCCCGCTGGACCGCTCCGAGGCCGCAAGGTACTGGATCCGGAAGAGGGGATGGTCCGCGAGGCGGCGCACGAAGCGCTGGCCGACGACGCCGGTGGCGCCCAGGACGGTCACGGGGATCTTCGAGTTCATGGATCAGTCCTTGTGGAGGAAGTGCAGGGCCAGGCGCCGGTTCAGCTCGACGCCTTCGGCCAGGTCGTGGAAGGAGAGGTGCTCCTCCAGGGTATGGGCCACCGTGATGGATCCGGGGCCCGCGAGCACCACGGTCCCGTCGGGCACCAGGGCCCGGAGCCGGGGCGCGTCGCTGCCGAAGGGCATGGGCGCGTACTCGAAGCCCGGCAGGCGCGGGTAGCGGTCCGGGGGCTCCGAGAGCCGCACCTCCACCTCGGCGTCCGGGGGCTGGAGGGCCTTCACCCGGTTGTAGAAGGTGGAATCCGGGAGGGTGCGCACGAAGAGCTGGGCCTCGGCGTCCGCCGGCACCGTGTTGAGGGATTCGCCTCCCTCGATCAGGCCCAGGTTCCAGACTTCGGGTCCCAGCTCCTCGTCCACGGAAGGGGCTCCCCCCCGCAGGGCCTGGAGCCAGTCCAGGAGGGGGAAGATCGCGGAGCGGCCCAGCTCCGGGGAGCCGCTGTGGGCGGCCCGGCCGTGGCTGCGCAGGCAGAGGTGGAGGATGCCCCGCTGGCCCGTGGCGAGGCGGCAGCCCGTGGGCTCCCCGTCCACCAGCCCCCGGAGGTCCGGGAGGCGATCCACCAGGCCCAGGGCCTGGATGGCGCCGGCGCTGTCGGTCTCCTCCCCCACGACGCCCAGCCACCCAAGGCCCTGGATCCCTTCCTTCAGGAGGGTGCGGATGGCTTCCAGCTGGGCCATGATCTGGCCCTTGGCGTCGCAGGTCCCGCGGCCCCAGATGGCGTTCTCCTCCAGCCGCGGCGGGAGGAAAGGCGGCACCGTGTCCAGGTGGGTGGTGAAGAGCACCTTCGGGCGGCCCCAGGTGGCCAGCACGTTGGTGCGGTTCAGGGACACCTCCTGCTCCAGCACCTCCGCCCCGAGGTCCTCCGCCAGCAGTTCGCGGAGGAGGGGCAGCATGGCGTCCTCGCGGCCCGACGTGCTGTCCACCTCGCAGAGGCGCAGGAGCCACTGGCGCATCCACAGGGGATCCGCCGGCGGGTTCCGGTGGGCTCGGGCTTTGGAGTGGCTGCGGGACATGGAAGGCTCCACCGAATGGTGGCCCAGAAACGTCCCGGAGGTCAGTCCGGAGAAGGAATTTTCCTTCGGCGTCCCCTGGCACTCCGCGCCGGTGTTGAGCGCGACAGCCGCCGGGATTTAGCCCGTGCGTCCAGGGAGTGCCGTGATGCGGGGCAGCCCCTTCGGCGATCCTCCCCTTTCCCGCGGCATCATCGGATGCAACCTCCTCCGCCGGGTACTGATGGGGACCGCTCCTCCAATCGGAAGGTCCAGCTTCTCAAGGGGGCTCTCCCGGATCAAGCCCAACCTCCGGAGGCTAGCGGCCCTTATGGAGCGGCCAGCGCTTTTCTGGGCGTTCCGTCAGGGCGGCTTGTGCCGGCAACGCCCTAGTCGGCCCGCACGGCGAAGGGCTTGAAGCCCGCGCTTCGCATCCGCTCCGCGGTGGCGTCGGCGGCCTCCTTGGGGGCGGCCTTGGCCAGGCGCACCTTCCACGCCTTTCCGTCCTTCACCGTCCGGGCGGGAAAACCCGCGGCCCTGGCCCGGGCGGCCACCCGGTCGGCCTCCGCCTTCTCCGGCGTGGCGACGAGCTGAAGGGTCCATTTCTCCGCGGGCCCGGAGGCGGGCTCCGGCCCGGCATCGGGTTTCGAAGCCGCCTTGGGCTCGGCCTTGGCGTCCGCCGCCTCGGCCTTGGGGACCGTCTTCGCCTCCGGGGCGGGCGGCGCGGCGCTGCGCGGCTGCGCCGGATCCGCGACGGGGACGGGCTTGGAGTCTTCGGGCTTTTCCGCGGGCTGGAAGAGCTTCAGCTGATCCAGCAGGGGCTCCGGCAGCTCCTTCAGCTGCTCGTCCACGCTCTTGGCGTCGGGCTTGCGCAGGCTCGCGCTTCCCTTCCCGACCTGCACCCCCAGGATGTAGCTGGTGGCGATGAGCCCGACCCCGACGGCGGTCACCAACAGCACCGCCTGGCGGCTGAGGGCGATGGGCTGGGGATCGCGGAAGGCCATCCGGTGAGCCTACAAGGTCTCGATGAGGGCGGCGAACTGGGAACCGAAGCTGGCGGGGGCGCTGATGAGCACCGGACCTGGGGCCTCCAGCAGGGCCGCGGCCAGCAGCTGGCCGCCATCGCCGCAGAGTTCGCCCCACAGCGCCTTGGGATAAGCCGGTGGAGGGAGGGCGGGGAAATCGCGACCGAGCCCGGCTTCCACGGCATCGAGGCGCGGGTGCCCGTTCGCCCCGGCGATCCAGGCGCGAGGGGCGGGTCCGCCCAGGACTTCCCCCAGGGCCCGGGAAAGGGCGGCCCGCCGGTCCGCGGCCCCCTCGGAGGCTTCGCTCGCGGAAGCCAAACCGAGGATCCGGGCGCGGATCCTCGCGCCCCGGGCCAGGGCGTCCGCCGCACGTTCCACCACGAAGGCCTGGGCCCCCTCGCCCGGCAGCAGGCCCGTGGCACCGTGGGGCTTCGGATCCCCGTGGCGGGCGGAAAGCCGCGCGCGCTGGAGCAGCTCCACCAGCAGCGGAAAGAGGCCGTCCGCGCCGATGACCAGCACCGCGTCCACCATCCCGGCGTCCAGCCACCAGCGGGCCTGGTCCAGGGCGGCGAAGAAGGCGTTCTCCCGGTCCAGCTGGGTGCTGCTGGGACCCTTGATGCCGAAGGCCAGGGCCACGTGCCCC
>JBGASS010000024.1:0-14827 GCA_044229555.1 Holophagaceae bacterium | reverse complement strand
CCGGCCTCCAGCTCCACCATGGCGCCGGCCGGAACCTTCGCGGGATCCAGATCGGGAAAACCGGGGCTCCTCCGCGGGACGGGACCGAGCACCCTCCACTCCACCCGCTCCGGGCGCGGCCCGCTGCTCCGGACCGGCGCCTCCGCGGCCGGAAGGGTCCGGCGGAGCTCCTCCGCCTGGGCGGCCATCACCAGGGAATCCTCCGCGTCGAGGCTGCGCTGGAGGGCTGTGTCCATGAAGAGGGCCATGCCGCCCGCCATCAGGAAGGCGCCCAGGGCGAAACCCCACTGGAGCCGGCTGAGGAGGGACCCGCGCGCGCTGAGCATGCTCCGAATATGCACCAAGCCGTCCGCCGCCGGCAGGACGGAATGGGCGGACCTCAGCTCCGGGCCTCCAGCACCACGCCGACGCCCCGGAGGGTATGGATCAGCTTGACCGCGAAGGGCTCGTCCAGCTTCTGCCGCAGGCGGCGCACTTGGACGTCCACGGCGTTCCCGTCGGTCACGACCTCGAGGCCCCACACCGCCCGGGCGATCTGGGCCCGGGACACCACTTCGCCGGGATGTTGCAGCAACAGCGTGGCCAGGGCGTACTCCTTCGGCGTCAGGTCGATGCGCCGGCCCTCCCGGGTGATGCGCCGCAGGGCCGGCTCCCAGACCATGTCCGCGATCTTCACCTGGGCGGCGGCAGGAGCGGCGGTGCTGCGTCGCAGGATGGCCCGGACCCGGGCCATCACTTCCGCCATGGCGTAAGGCTTCACGATGTAGTCGTCCCCGCCTTCATTGAGGCCGCGGATCCGGTCCTCGGTGGAATCCTTCGCGCTCAGGAAGAGCACCGGGGAACTCAGCCCCTCGAGCCTCAGCCGCCGCACCGCCTCCAGTCCGGAGATGCCGGGCAGCATGATGTCCACCAGCAGCGCGTCGAAGGCTTCGACCCGGACCCGCTGGAGGGCCTCCTCCCCCGAATGGCAGACGGCCGCCTGGAATCCGGCCTCCTGCAGCCCGGCCGCGAGGTGACGGGCGATCTTGGGTTCGTCCTCGACGATGAGCAGGCGCATCCAGGCACTTTAACGGACAAAAGGGCCGCCTGTGGGCGGCCCTTTTGCGTCCGTGCCCCGATTTACCGCGTGACGTTGAGGTTGTAGGGGGTCGTGGTGCTGCTGCTGGCGTAGCGTTTCACGGCGACGTAGACCGTCGTCGCGGTGTGCGTCTCGTTGGTCCAGCTCACGTTCTCGAGCGGCTGCCGCGCTGATCCTCGCTGGACAAGCTGGGTCCCCGCCGCGTTGTAGAAGTACAGGTCGTAGTCGTAGGTCGATCCCGTCGGGCCCGTCATGGCGACGGCGAGGGTCCGCTGGCGGGCCGACATCTACCTTGAAGTAGTCGTTGTCCGTGGAAGAGCCGATGTGCCCACGATCTTGGTGGCCGCGTCCGGCACCGCGTTGGCGGTGCAGGCGATGCTGTTGTTCGCCTGACCTCGTTGAAGGTGGAGGGGGCGGCGGCGTCACGTAGCAGCCAGGCTGTAGGCGTCGCGCTGGTCCCGCTCGTAGACGTACACGTTGGCGTAGACCGTCAGCGCCGAGGCTTCGGTGCTGGTGTAGGTGGGTCACGCTCTCCGTCGTCGTGCTGCCGTGCTGCTATCAAGGCCGTCCCCGCGCCGTTCTTAGAGGGCCAGGTCCTGCGTCCACGCCGGGAGGGGCCCGTCATGCTTGGCGGTGACCCTTCGGCCGGCGGCGAGGGTCAGGGCGAAGTAGCCTCGGCTGCCGGTCGCCGCGTGGTTGCCCTGGATGGCGGTGTAGGTCCCACGGCGTTGGCGTAGGCGACGGTGTCATTGGGTTCCACCTCGTTGAAGGTGGTGGGCGGGGGCACCGAGTTGACGGTGAGGGTGGCGTTGCCGGACGTCGCGCTGCCCACGTTGCTGTCACCACCACGCCGAAGGTCGATCCGCTGTCGGCGGTGGTGGCGGGCGTCGCAGGACGCGGCCGTCGCTCCGGAGATGGCCGTCCCTGTTCTTTTCCGCCACTGGTAGGACAGGGGGCTGCCGTGCCGGTCGCCGTCACGGAGAAGGTGGCGGTGGCCGGGGCCGCTGGCTGGCGGGCTGGGTGGTGATGGTGGGCGCCGTGGCGGAGGTGTTCACCGTCAGGGTGGCGTTGTTGGAGGTCGCGCTGCCGGCGCTGTTGGTGACCACGCAGCGGAAGGTGGCGCCGTTGTCGGCGGTGCTGGTGGCCGGCGTGGTGTAGGAGGCGGCGGTCGCTCCGGAAATGGCCGCGCCGTTCTTCTGCCACTGGTAGCTGAGGGGCGCCGTGCCCGAGGCCGTCACGCTGAAGGTCGCGGTGGCCGGGGCCGTGACGGTGACGCTGGCAGGCTGGCCCGTGATGCTCGGCGCCGTGACGACCGAGCCGCGACCGAAGCGGAGGTAGCGGGGGTCGACGCTGGAGGAGGTCGCCATGGTGAAGCCCGTCGACACGAACTGGGAGGGATCCGTGGTGCTGCGGCGCGTGCGCAGGTAATCCCCCCAGCGGTTCTGGCTGCCGAAGGAGAGGCCCGTCCCTCCGGTCACCGTCTGCAGGGCGAAGGGGAAGGCGCCGCCGCCGGCGGCGGCATCGGAGATCCAGACGCCGAAGGAGGGCTTGAAGGCTCCGCCCGCCCAGAACATCGTCCCGCCCACGTCCCCGTTGCCGTTCACCGCGGCGCTGGGCGTGATGAAGGCCCGGTCGTTGGCGTACTGCGCCGTGTCCGCCACGATGGCCTTGGTGCTCTCGTTCACCACCAGGACCTGGACGTAGGGCCAATTGAAGGTGCCCAGCCCCGTCGTGCCCTGGGCCGAGGGCCACATGACGCCGATCTTCCCGTTGGCGACCCAGCCCGCCATGTTGCGGCTGTCCAACCGGGCGCAGGGGTCCATGGTCGAGCCGGCGTCCTTGCAGGCGTAGGCATCCGGGTTGAAGGCCGCGTGGGTCACGTCCACGGAAGTGACGCTGCCGCTCTCCGGCCAGGAATAGAGGCGCATCTTGGCGTTGTCCACGTGCGTGCTGAAGTACATCGACGTGGTGGCCCCCTGCACCGGGACCGAGACGTCGAAGTCCTTCTCCCAGTACTTCGTGGCCGACACCTGGTTGTTCCCCGTGGAGTTCCGCAGCTGCTGGAGGGAGAGGCGGATGATCTGGGAGCCCGTGAACTGGTCGCCGCTGCTGAAGACGTTGGTGGTGATGTAGACGTAGCTGCTGCTGAGGCCGAGGTGCGGATAGTCCATCCAGTCCGTGGCGGCGAAGGCGCCCCCCGTGCCGTCCTCGGGGGTCACGTCCACGTACTTCCAGGAACCCGCCGGATTCGTCGTGTAGGCCAAGCGTCCCAGGTTCCCGCTGCTGTCATTGACGTACTGGAGGTACCAGAGGAAGAGCCCGGTGCCGGGATCGTAGATCACGTCCTGGTCGCAGCAGAACCCGCCGTGGCTGGCGGGGAAAGTGCTGTAGGGGTTGATGAAGGAGAAGGTGTCTCCGCCGTTGGAGCTCACGGCGGCGTACCAGTTCCCGGTGTAGAACACGTACTGGCCCCCTTCCGCGGTGGAGGGCTCGTTGATCTGGCTCTTGGAGCCCGACAAGTTCTTGAGGCTCGTGTTCTTGAAGATGGTGAGGCCCGCGTCCGAGACGGGTGGGCCGAAGGCGCCGGGGGCGAAGCCTTCCGCGGCAGCTTCGCCTGCGATGCGCGTTTCGGGAACCAGGGGTGCGCCGGGGCGCAGGATGGCGTCCGGATTCACCGGCACCTTGCGGTTCACCTTGTTGCGGCGCATGCCCATGACCTTCTGGACCTGGGCCTCCATCTGCTCCAATTCCGCCCGGGTGATCTCCCGGCCGTGGGGGGAGCGGGTGACCGGCGCCTCCTGCACCGTGAGGACCGTGCTGCCCATGCCGGAGCGGGGAACCCGGCTGGTCTCCTCCCCCTGTCGAAGCGGCTGGTCGGCGAAGAGGGCGGCGGATCCTGCGGCGAGCAGGAAGGTGAGGGGGGTGCGCAGGGGCATGAGTTCTCCGAAGAATGAGAGGGCGGCCACACAGACCGATGGCCCGGGGGAGGGGAACGCAGCTCGGCCGGGGACCAGGAGGACCTGGCCCCGGGCGAGGCGGCGGGGGAAAGAACTTGGGGGTTGTTGCCTCAAATTCTGGCCTTCAGCCCTCCCAATCCCAGTTAATTCGGAGTCAGGATTATGAATTATTGTTAAGAGTTAAATGGATGATCGGTTGATTTTTATTGATGGATGACAGGGCATTAAAAAAGCCGCCCGTTCGGGCGGCTTTTTTGTCGGCTGGTCCGGGATCAGCGCGTGACGTTGAGGTTGTAGGGGGTCGTGGTGCTGCTGCCGGCGTAGCGCTTCACGGCGACGTAGACCGTCGTCGCGGTGGCCCCGTTGGTCCAGCTCACGTTCTCCGTCGTCGTCGCGCCGGTCCCGCTGGCCAGCTGGGTCCCCGCCGCGTTGTAGAAGTACAGGTCGTAGTCGTAGGTCGATCCCGTCGGGCCCGTCATGGCGACGGCGAGGGTCCGGCCGGCGGCCACGTTCACCTTGAAGTAGTCGTTGTCCGTGGAGGAGCCGATGTAGCCCACGATCTTGGTGGCCGCGTCCGGCACCGCGTTGGCGGCGGCGATGCTGTTGTTCGCCTCGACCTCGTTGAAGGTGGAGGGGGGCGGCGGCGTCACGTAGGCGAGCGCCAGGTTGTAGGGCGTCGCGCTGGTCCCGCTGTAGACGTACACGTTGGCGTAGACCGTCAGCGCCGAGGCGCCGGTGTTGGTGTAGGTCACGCTCTCCGTCGTCGTGCTGCCGGTGCTGCTGGTCAGCGTCGTCCCCGCGCTGTTCTTGAGGGCCAGGTCCCAGTCCACGCCGGAGGGGCCCGTCATGTTGATCGTCACCTTCTGGCCGGCGGCGAGGGTCAGGGCGAAGAAGTCCGGGTTGCCCGTCGCCGCGTGGTTGCCCCGGATGGCGGTGTAGGTCCCGGCCACGGCGTTGGCGGTGGCGACGGTGTCATTGGGCTCCACCTCGTTGAAGGTGGTGGGCGGGGGCACCGAGTTGACGGTGAGGGTGGCGTTGCCGGAGGTCGCGCTGCCCACGCTGTTGCTCACCACCACGCTGAAGGTCGATCCGCTGTCGGCGGTGGTGGTGGCGGGCGTCGTGTAGGACGCGGCCGTCGCTCCGGAGATGGCCGTCCCGTTCTTCCGCCACTGGTAGGACAGGGGCGCCGTGCCGGTCGCCGTCACGGAGAAGGTGGCGGTGGCCGGGGCCGTGACCGTCTGGCTGGCGGGCTGGGTGGTGATGGACGGCGCCGTGGGGGCGGCGTTCACCGTCAGGGTGGCGTTGTTGGAGGTCGCGCTGCCGGCGCTGTTGGTGACCACGCAGCGGAAGATGGCGCCGTTGTCGGCGGTGCTGGTGGCCGGCGTGGTGTAGGAGGCGGCGGTCGCTCCGGAAATGCTCGTCCCGTTCTTCTGCCACTGGTAGCTGAGGGGCGCGGTGCCCGAGGCCGTCACGCTGAAGGTCGCGGTGGCCGGGGCCGTGACGGTGACGCTGGCAGGCTGGCCGGTGATGCTCGGTGCCGTGGCGGCGGCGTCCACCGTCAGCGTCGCCGGGTTCGAGGTGGCGCTGCCGGCGCTGTTGGTGACGGTGGCGTAGAAGGTGCTGCCGCTGTCGGCGGTGCTGGTGGCGGGGGTCGTGTAGGAGGCCGCCGTGGCGCCGGTGATGGCGGCGCTGTTCTTGAACCACTGGTAGGCGAGGGGCGCCGTGCCCGAAGCGGTCACGCTGAAGGTGGCCGTGGCGGGGGCGGTCACCGTGGCGCTGGCGGGCTGGCCGGTGATGGCGGGGGCCGTGGCCCCGCCGCTGCCCTGGTTCACCCAGACCGGCGCCGACCAGAGGCGGTCGCCGTTGGCCTGCGTGATCACGGCGTAGTAGAAATGGCTGCCGGCGGCGGGGGTGAGGGTCGTGGTGTCGCTGCCCTCGGTGAGCTGGGTGACGGTGCCGTTGCGGCCGGGGACGCCCTCGAAGAACTGGACCCGGCTCGCGGTCTGGCCCGAGGTGCTGGCGTAGTTCGCGGTGAGGGTGAGGCTGCCCGAATTGCTGAAGGTCTCGCCCATGACGTGGCCATTGGCCGTGAGGACAATCTGGCCCGCCTTGTCCTCGGTGGCGAAGACGCGACGGGCCTTCACTGCGTCGATGAAGGACGCCACGGTGAGGGCCGTGCCGGTCGGCACCAGTACGCCGGTGCGGTTGCGGAAGCTGAGGCCCCAGTTGGCGCAGTGGTTGTCCTGGTCCGTGGTCGGCGCCACGTGGTAGCCGCGCTCCAGGAGGATGTTCCAGGCGCTGGCGTAGCTGCTGTGGCCGGTCTCCGTCTCCGTGGTGTTGGTGGAGAAGGCCGACGTGTTCATGATCTCGCACAGCGCCATCACCTCGGCGCCGTTGGCGTCGTAGCCCAGGCTGGTGCCCCCGATGAGGAACTGGGTGCTGGTCTTGGGGTGGTTGAACTGGCCCACCCAGCCCCGCGCCTTCATCAGCGCGTACATGGCGGCGTAGTCGCTCTTGGGCACGTAGTGGTCGCCGGTGAGGAGCCCGCCGGCGCCGTGCTCCCAGGTGGCGAGGCCATCGGGGTTGAGCAGGTTCATGTGGCCGCCGTTGGTGATGACGCCCCACTCGTTGCCGTAGAGGGCCATGAAGCCGGGATGGGCGCTCCGGTAGCTGGCCGCCAGGGCCTGGCCGCTCTGCCACAGGTTGCGCGCGGCCACGGTGTCCGCGGAGGCGTTCTCGCTGGTGGAGCCGTCGTACATGTGGTTGTGCTCGGAGGCCAGGAGGAAGTCGCCGCCCGCCTGGACCCGCATCATCTCGAAGGCTTCCGTCGGGCCCTGGGTTCCGCCCTGGGGGGTCTCCGCGCCGCCGCAGCTGCCCACGGGGGTGCCGCCGTCCGAGTGGTTGGTCTGGCTGTGCATGTTGCCGAAGTAGATGGTGTAGGGCAGGGAGGCCGTGGCGGCCCGGGAGGTCTCCGCGAAGTCCCCGTCCCGGCCGGCGCGGGCCTGGGCCCGGGCCTCGTCCTGGCGGGCGCCCACGGGCAGGGGCGCCATGGGCGTCAGCTTCGGCGCGGGGGCGCGGCCCACCAGGAGGGTGGCCTCCTGGGTCTCAAGCTCCGCGCCCGCGGCGGCGAGGCGGGGCTCCACACGGGCGTCCACGCTGCCCCCCGGGGCCGTGCGGTAGGCCAGCTCGTCCGTGGGGGCCGCGTGCAGGCGCAGGGTGTAGAAGCCGTGCTTCAGGAAGACGCCGCTCTCGCCGCGGCCGTCCCAGGGGATCTCCCGCAGGCCGCGGCCCGCCACGAGGGGCGTCTCGCCGTGCCAGCGGCGCACGGTCTCCCCGGCCCCGTTCACCAGCTCCAGCCGCCAGGAGGCCCAGGTGGTCTCGGCGGCGTCGGGGAAGGTGAAGGCCACCCGGAAGGAGCGGGACAGGCCGCGCTCCCCGTTGAAGGGCGCGAAGAGCATGGCCTCGAATTCATGGTGGTCGGGATGGACATCGGCTCGGGGGAGCAGGGGAGCCTGGGGGCGTGGGGGCGCCTGCTGGGCGGCGAGGGGCAGGGCTCCCGCGGCGAGGGCCAGGCTGAATGCGGAGAAGAGGCGGCACGATGCGCGCATGAAGGCTCCCTTGATCTAGGAAAAAGCATCAAGGAATCCAAGTCCGAACAATGTTAATAAATGTTAAATTCTTCGTAACCGAATGCATAAAACACGAATTTCATCTGAATAATATGCATCCATCTAATGATTAATCGTAATTCAATCACAGTATCTGATGAATCACCAGTATTTGGACTTTTTCGAGATGGAATCGCTCCCGTCGATCCTGACCCTCAGGGCTCGGTTTCCGCCCCCTCCTCCGCGGCGTCCTCCAGGTCCAGGCGCTTCATCTTCTCCAGGAAGGTCGTCCGCTTCAGGCCCAGCAGCTCGGCGGCGCGTTTCTTGTTGCCGCGGGTGATGGCGAGGCTCTGGAGCATGAGCTTCTTCTCCACGTCGGAGACCACCTGGTTGAGGTCCAGGCCTTCCGGCGGCAGGTCCATGAAGAGGGGGGCGCCTTCCAGGGCCTCGATGGCCACCTCCGGCATGGGCGCGGCGTCTGCCGCCACCGGATCCAGGGGCTGGCCGGGCTTCGCGCCGAGGAAGAGGAAGTCCTCGCGGGTGAGCACGGGGCGCCGCCCGCTGAGGACGATGGCGCGCTCGATGGCGTTCTCCAGCTGGCGCACGTTGCCGGGCCAGGGGTGGGCCATGAGCTGGGGATCCACGGAGGGGTGCAGGGCCTTGGGGTAGAGGCCGTGCTCCCGGGCCTTGCGGTTCAGGAAGTGCTGGGCGAGGAAGGGCACCTCTTCCCGCCGGGCGCGCAGGGGCGGCAGGTGGATGGGCACCACGTCCAGGCGGTAGAGCAGGTCCTCCCGGAACTTGCCCTCCTTCACCCGGGCCCAGAGGTCCTCGTTGGTGGCGGCGACCACGCGGACGTCCACCTTCACGGGCCCGCCGCCGCCCAGGGGCTGCACCTCCCGCTCCTGCAGGGCCCGCAGCAGGCGCACCTGGGCGGCCATGGCCATGGTGCTGACCTCGTCCAGGAACAGCGTGCCGCCGTCCGCCTCCTGGAACTTGCCCGGCGTGTCCTTGCGGGCGTCGGTGAAGGCGCCCTTGGTGTAGCCGAAGAGTTCGGACTCGATGAGGTTCTCGGGGATGGCGCCGCAGTGCACCGCCACGAAGGGGGCGGAGGCCTGGGCGCTCATCCTGTGGATGGCCCGGGCCACGATCTCCTTGCCGGTGCCGCTTTCCCCGATGAGGAGGACGGTGGCCTTCGTCGCCGCGGCGGCCCGCGCCTTCGCCACCACATCTTGCATGGCGGCGCTCAGGCCCACCAGGCCCAGCTGGAGGGTCTGGGAGGCCGACAGGGGCGGCACCGCCGCCGCCAGGGGCCGCAGTCCGCCGGTGGGCGGCTCCTCCCCCCGGAGCTCCCAGCGCACCGAGCCCAGCCGGCTCCACCCGGCGAGCTGCGCGCCGTCCAGGGGCGGTGCCGAGGGGGCCCGAAGCAGAAGGATGGGCAGGGCGCCCACCTCCGCGGCGCCCCGCACCAGGGAGGGCGGCGGCTCGGGGCCGTCGGCGGAAATGGCCCAGAGATCGGTCTCCGAAGGCGGCATCGCGGGGGCGGCGCTGCGGTCCACCGTCACCTCCCAGGCGTGGGACCACCGGTGCTCCAGCCCCCCGGTGTCATCGCCGAGGGTGGACCAGTGGAGTCGGGGGAGCGTAGGGTTCAAATCGGCGCCGGGGGTTCGCACCAGACTCGCGGAACCCGGGAGCAGGATCAAGGGCCGCGCCGCGGGCGCCTCCCGGTAGAATGGCGGCCCGCCCAGGACTCCGCATGGCCCTCCTCCAGTCCACCATGGCCCCCCTCGGCAGCCCCTGCCCGCCCTTCGCCCTGCCCGGCGTGGACGGCCGCCTCCATGCCGCGGAGGATTTCACGGCCCCGGCCATGCTGGTGGTGGTCATGTGCAACCACTGCCCCTACGTGCAGGCGGTGGACGACCGCGTCAACGCCCTGGCGAAGGCCTTCGCGGGGCGCTGCGACGTGGTGGCCATCAGCCCCAACGACGCCGAGGCCTACCCGGAGGACTCCTTCCCGGCCATGCAGGCCCGCGCGGCCGCGAAAGGCTACGTCTTCCCCTACCTCTTCGACGAGGACCAATCCGTGGCGCGGGCCTTCGCCGCCGTCTGCACGCCGGACTTCTTCCTCTACGATTCCTCGCGCCGGCTCGCCTACCGCGGCCGCCTGGACGACAACTGGAAGGATCCCGCCGCCGTCACCCGCGAGGACCTGAGGGAAGCCATCGAAGCCGTGCTCGGGGGCTCGGCGCCGCCTGCCAGCCAGAAGCCCAGCATGGGCTGCTCGATAAAATGGAAAGCCTGAACCGGAGACTCCCATGAACGCCCTGCCCGCCCTCCTCGCCCTTCCCGGCCTCGCCCTCGCCGCCCAGTCGGGCCCGAAGCTCGCCCTCGGCGCCCCCAGGCCCGCCTTCGCCCTGCCGGCCACGGACGGGAAGATCGTGGACAGCCGGTCCCTCCAAGGCCCCTCGGTGGTGGTCTTCCTCAGCACCCAGTGCCCCTACGTGCTCGGCAGCGAGGATCGCATCAACGGCCTCGCCAAGGCCTACGCCGGCCGGGTGGCCTTCGTGGCCATCAACAGCAACGAAAGCGAGAGCGAGCAGCGCAAGGACGAGGGCCTGCCGGGCATGAAGGCCCACGCGGCCCGGAAGGGCTATGCCTTCCCCTACCTGAAGGACGAAAGCCAGGCGGTGGTGAAGGCCTTCGGCGCCGTGTGCACGCCGGACTTCTTCCTCTTCGACGCCGCCGGGAAGCTGGTCTACCGCGGCCGCATGGACGACAACACGACGCCGAAGCGGGACGCGCCGGTCGCGAGCCAGGACCTGAAGGCCGCCCTCGACGCCGTGCTCTCGGGCGCGCCCGTGAATCCCGACCAGAAACCCAGCCGGGGCTGCTCCATCAAGTGGAAGTCCTGATCCTCCGGCCCTGAGGCCGGCGCGGCTTCCGCCCTCCCCCTGAATCCGCGAGACTGGGGGATGCGCCTTCCCGCCTTCGCCCTCCTCGCCGCCGCCCCCCTCGCCGCCCAGTCCTGGGGGATGCGGGTGGAAGTCCCCTTCCCGAAGGGCCAGAACCTGCCCCAGACCCTGCTCACCGGCACGGGCCAGCTGGCCTCCGGCAGCCTCGACACGGGCCGGGGGCTCCTCGCCACCCTCGACCGGCGCCTCATCGTCTTCGGCCCCGTCCTGCGCCTCGAAGCCACCTTCGAAGGGGCCTGGCTGCGCTCGGAAGGGGACGTGGCCGTCGGTACCCTGCGGGGCCGCGGCACGCTGACCCAGGCCGGGCTGGGCGCGGGCCTCAACGCCCAGTTCTGGATCCCCTTCGTGGACCTCGGCGGAGAGATCGGCCTGCTGCAGCGGGTGCAGCGCTACCGCTACGCCGCGGACGGGGCCTCCGCGGAGCACACCCTGGGCCGGCCCTGGCTGCGGGTCGGCGCGCGCTGGCGCCTGCCCCTGCCCTTCCGGCCCTACCTCGCCGCGAGCTACCAGCAGCCGGTGACGAAGGACCGCCCGGTGAAGCTCTCGTCGGCGGCGGACCTGGCGGCGCTGGTGGGCGCCCAGGGCAGCGGGCAGGAGTTCGACCGGATGTGGACCTTCGGGGTCGGCTGGTCCTTTTGACCCGGGGCCGCTTCTTTCCCCACGGCGCCACGGCCTGGGGCTCCTCGCGGCCTCTTGAAACCTGGTTTCACGAGAATTAACACAACTTAACCGCCGCGGCCCTCCCGAGGGGCTTGAATCGGGTCCAGCACCCACGTTCCTCGATCCCCTTGAATCCGAACCCACTGGCCCACCCGCCGGCGGGATTTCGTGCATCCGGGCGATCCCACCCCACCAGGAGGCTCCATGCGCACCAACCTCATGCTCGCCCTCGTCGCCGCTCCGGCCCTGCTGGCCTCGGCGCCGACGGAGGACATCCTTCTCCCCGCGGCCCGGGCCGCCCAGCAGCACGTGCTGGCCCGCGCCTGGCAGCTCGGCCTGGACGCGGATCACGGCTTCGCCCTCAAGAACATCGTCGAGGAGGCCTCGGCGGAGAACCACATCCGCCTGAACCAGACCTACAAGGGGGTCCGCGTCTTCGAGGGCGAGGTCATCGTGCACACCCGCAACGGCGAGACCGAAGGGTTGACGGACGCCCTGGCCCGCGGGCTGCGGCTGAGCGTCGCCCCCTCCATCGAAGCTTCCGAGGCCCTGGCGGCCGCCCACGCGGCCCTGGCCCCCAAGGGCCCCTACGCCACCGAGCCCACCGCGGAGCTGATGGTGGCCCGCGTCGACGTGCCGGTGTCCGTGCGCGGCCGGCTGGACGCGGAGACCACCGTCCAGCGCGCCGTGCTCGCCTACCACGTCCACGCCGAGTTGGAGAACGGCACGGAAGAGACGAGCCACATGGACTACCTCGTCAACGCCCACACCGGCGCCATCCTCGATAGCTGGTCCACCCTCCACACCGCGGGCGCCAACGGCTCCGGCAACAGCCAGTTCTCGGGGAACGTCACCCTCCAGACCAACAGCCTCGCCTCCGGCTACGAACTGCGGGACACCACCCGCGGCAGCCTCGGCGGCAACTACACCACCAACCTGAACCACGCCACCAGCGGCACGGGCACGGTCTACACCGACGCCGACAACGGCTGGGGCGACGGCGCCAACTACGTGGAGGGCTCCTCCACCACCGCCGCCAACGGCCAGACCGCCGCGGTGGACGCCCACTACGGCCTGGGCGTGACCTGGGACATGTACAAGAACGTCTTCGGCCGCAACGGCATCGACAACGCCGGCACGCGGACCTACAGCCGCGTGCACTACTCCAACAGCTACGACAACGCCTTCTGGTCCGACAGCTGCTTCTGCATGACCTACGGCGACGGTTCCTCCTTCCTGACCCTCACCGCCCTCGACGTGGCCGGCCACGAGATGACCCACGGCGTGACCTCCCGCACCGCCAAACTCACCTACCGGGGCGAGTCCGGCGGCCTGAACGAATCCATGTCCGACATCTTCGGCACCATGGCCGAGTTCTACCGGGGCTCCTCGGGCGCCACGATCCCGGCCACCGGCGGCAACTGGACCATCGGCGAGCAGCTCTCCACGCCCAGTTTCCCCACGCCCCTGCGCTACATGTACAAGCCCAGCCTGGACGGCGCCAGCCGGGACGCCTGGTCCTCCAGCCTGAAGCGCCTGGACGTGCACTACAGCTCCGGCCCCATGAACCGCTGCATGTACTTCCTGAGCCAGGGCGCCAGCAGCAACAGCGGCTCGAACTTCTACAGCTCCTACCTGCCCGGCGGGATGACCGGCATCGGCAACGACAAGGCTGCCCGCATCGTCTACAAGGCCCTGACCAGCTACATGACCTCCAGCACGAACTACGCCGGCGCCAAGACCGCCTGCCTGAACGCCGCGGTGTCCCTGGGCTACGCCTCCGGGTCCGCCGAATACGCCGCCGTAGTCAACGCCTTCAAGGCCATCAACGTGAACTGAACCCGCGGGATCCCCTGAAGGAAGGGCCCGGCTCGCCGGGCCCTTCCTGTGTCCCTCCGGGCGGAAGCGCGCGGTCCGGCCATCCAGAATTAACAAAAATTAACAGGTGATGAATCGTCACCTCCGGCTTCAATCGTCCAGCAACCCCACCTGCTCTTTCGATTCCGCGCTGCGCCCCGTCCGGAGTGCCGGGCCGGGGTTTGCTTCCCCGTGGACTCGAGGACCCCCTCCGGAGGCGCTCATGCGCACAACCCTTTCGCTCTGCCTCGTGGCCACCGCGGCCGCCTACGCCCAGGAACCCTCGGCGGCCTTCCTGCCCCTCGCCGGACACGCCCGCCAGCAGTTGGCGCTGCGGGCCGCGTCCATGGGCCTGGACGCGGACCACGACTTCCAGTTCAAGAACCTGGTGGACGAGGGCGACGCCGCCCACGTGAGGATGAACCAGACCTACCGGGGCGTGCGGGTCTTCGAGGGCGAAGCCATCGCGCACCTGGTGGGCGGCAGCCTGGTGCACACGACGGACGCCCTGGTGCGCGGCCTGCGGCTCAACACGGTCCCCAGCCTCGACGCGGCCGAGGCCCTTGCCGCGGCCCACCGCGACCTGGCCCCCATGGGCCCCTACGCCACCGAGCCCACCGCCGAGCTGGTGGTGGCCCGCGTGGACGTGCCCGTGCGCCTCGGCCGCCGCGGCGAGCAGGAAATCGTCCTCCCGCGCTCCGTGCTGGCCTACCACGTCCACACGGAGCTCGAGAACGGCGCCGAGGAGACGCGGCACATGGACTACCTCGTGAGCGCCCACAGCGGCGAGATCCTCAAGAGCTGGAGCACCCTGCACACCACCGCCGCCACCGGGACCGGCAAGTCCCAGTACAGCGGGACCGTCTCCCTCTCCACCAACTCCATCACCGGCGGCTATGAGCTGCGGGACAACGTGCGCAGCATGCCCTTCACCACCCGCAACCTGAACCACGCCACCAGCGGCACCGGGACCATCTACACCGACGCCGACAACACGTGGGGCGACAGCGCCAACTACGTGGAGGGCTCCTCCACCACCGCCGCCAACGGCCAGACCGCCGGCGTGGACGCCCACTTCGGGTCCATGAAGACCTTCGACATGTACAAGAACGTCTTCGGGCGCAACGGCATCAACGGCGCCGGCAGGGCCACCTACAACCGGGTCCACTACTCCAACAGCTACGACAACGCCTTCTGGTCCGACAGCTGCTTCTGCATGACCTACGGGGACGGCAACAGCTTCAAGACGCTCACGGCCCTCGACGTGGCCGGCCACGAGATGACCCACGGCGTGACCGCCAACAGCGCCCGGCTGACCTACAGCGGCGAGAGCGGCGGCCTGAACGAATCCATGTCCGACATCTTCGGCACCATGGCGGAGTTCTACGCCAAGGGCGGCGGCACCACCAGCATCCCCACCTCCGGCGGCAACTGGACCATCGGCGAGCAGCTGCGCTCCACGCCCCTGCGCTACATGTACAAGCCCAGCCTCGACGGCGCCAGCCGGGACGCCTGGTCCAGCAGCCTGGGCGGCCTGGACGTGCACTACTCCAGCGGCCCCATGAACCGCTGCTTCTACTTCCTGAGCCAGGGCGCCAGCTCCAGCAGCAGCTCCTCCTCCTACAGCCCCTACCTGCCCGGCGGCATGACGGGCATCGGCAACACCGCCGCCGCCAAGATCGTCTACCGGGCCCTCAC
>JBGASS010000023.1:0-13909 GCA_044229555.1 Holophagaceae bacterium | reverse complement strand
CACGAGGGCCGGCGTCTGCATCGAGACCGGAGGCGGCGTCCCCGACCCTTCGGGGAGGGCCCACTGGTTGGTGCTCAGGGCGACGAAGCCGTGCAGGGAGACGTCCTCCCCGGCGAGCATGAGCAGGAGCTTGGTGCGCAGGCTGGTGCCGAGGGGCACCGCGTGGATCAGCGCGCCGGTGAAGGCGTTGACGTCCGGGAAGCGCTGCTCGGGGGCCTTCTCGAAGGCCTTGTAGAAGACCGAGGCCAGGGCCGGGGAAAGGGTCTTCGGGATGGCCGGCGGATCATGGACGATGCGCAGCAGCATGCTGGCGACGCTCTCCCCCTTGAAGGGGAGGTCCCCGGTGATGGCTTCGAAGGCCGTCACCGCCAGGGCGTAGCAATCGGTCACCGGGGTGGCGATGGCGTCCCGGAGCAGCTCCGGCGCCATGTAGCTGGGGGTGCCCACCACGCCCCCCACGGTGGTCAGCTTGGAATCCCCGAGCTTGGCGATGCCGAAGTCCGTGAGCTTCACCCGGCCCTCCGGGGTGACGAGGATGTTCTCCGGCTTCACGTCCCGGTGGACGATGCCTTCCCCCGCCGCGGCGTGGAGGGCCCGGGAGGCCTGGGCGATGATCCGCAGCACCTGTTCCACCGGCGGCGGGCCCTGGCTCCGGATCATGGCCGCCAGGCTCTGCCCCTTCACGTACTCCATGGCGATGAAGGGCCCCATGGCCGTGTCCGTGCCCACGTCGTGGATGGTGATGACGTTGGGGTGGTTGAGCTTGGCGGAGATCTCCGCCTCCCGCTGGAACCGCTCCAGGGCGTGGTCGTAGCTGGCGCCCTTCTCGTGGACCACCTTGATGACCACCTGCCGCTTCAGCAGGGGGTCCATGGCGAGGTAGACCGCCCCCATGCCTCCCCGCCCTAGGAGGCTCTGGACCTGGTACCGACCGATGATGGTGGGGTCTGGAGACATGGACTGCCGTTCCGGCAGGGTAGGCGCAGCGGACGAGGGGGGCAAGGCATCCCGCTCCGGATTGCCTCCGGCCCCGGGGCGAATGGGTCTATCCTGGCGGCCCACCGTGGAGGCGACCATGGCCCAGATCACCCTCAAAGGCATGCCGGTGAACACCTCCGGCGAGCTCCCCGAAGTCGGGGAGCAGGCGCCCCCCTTCACCCTCACGAAGACCGACCTGAGCGAGGCCTCCCTGGAGGACTTCGAGGGCCAGCGCGTGGTGCTGAACATCTTTCCCAGCCTCGACACGCCCACCTGCGCCATGAGCGTGAAGACCTTCAACGCCCGCGCCGCCGAGTCGCCCAACACCGCCATCCTCTGCATCTCCGCGGACCTGCCCTTCGCCCAGAAGCGCTTCTGCGGGGCGGAGGGGCTCGCGGCCGTGCTCCCCATGTCCACCTTCCGCCATCCGGACTTCGGCCCCGCCTACGGCGTCACCATCCAGGACGGCGGCCTGCGGGGCCTCCTCGCCCGCGCCGTGCTGGTGCTCGACGAGGACGGCACCGTGATCCACCGGGAGCTCGTGGGGGAGATCGCCAACGGCCCCGACTACGACGCCGCCCTCGAAGCCCTCGGCATGCGCCACAGCGCGTCCCTGGACGGGGACCAGGGCAGCCCGGAGTAGGATCCGCCGAGCGGGGCATGCGGAGCGGCCCAAGCCGTCCTGGACGATCCGCGAGTCCCGCTGGTGCCGGCCCCGGACCTACCGGACCTCCTTCAGACGCCGCAGGGCCGGGACCCGCCAGGCGGTCAGGGCCACCACCACCAGGGTCATCACCCCGCCGAAGAAGACGCTGGGGACCGTGCCCATGGCCTTGGCCGCCAGCCCGCTTTCGAAGGCCCCCACCTCGTTGCTGCTGCCGATGAAGAAGCTGTTCACCGCCGAGACGCGGCCCATGAGCTCCCGGGGCGTGAAGCTCTGGACGAGGGTCGCCCGCAGCACCACGGACACGTTGTCGAAGGCGCCGCTCAGGGCCAGCAGGACCAGGCTCAGGGCGAAGCTGCGGGAGACCGCGAAAGCGATCCAGCAGGCGCCGAAGAGGGCCACGCAGACCAGCAGGTTCCGGCCCGCGCGCTTCATGGGGGGCAGGAAGGCCAGCAGCCCCGACATGAGGATCGAGCCGAAGGCCGGGGCCGCCCGCATCCAGCCGTAGCCCACGGCGCCCACCTTCAGGATGTCCTTGGCGAAGATGGGCAGGAGGGCCGGCGCGCCGCCGAAGAGCACCGCGAAGAGGTCCAGGCTCAGGGCCCCCAGCACCACCTTCTCCCGGAAGACGAAGGCCACCCCTTCCCGGAGCCGCCGGCCCACGCCCACGATCTCCGCGGGCGCGGGCAGGGGGCGCGCCTTCACCCGGAGGAAGTAGAGGGAGCCGAGGGCCATCAGGGCCGCCTCCACGCCGTAGGCGGTGGCGTAGCCGAGCTTCAGGAGGAAGCCGCCCGCGGCGGGGCCCGCCACCATGGCGATGTGGAACATGCCGCTCCGCCACGTCGAGGCGTTGGCGTAGGCTTCCCGCGGGACCAGGTCCGCCGCCAGGGCCTGGTAGGCCGGCCGGGAGAAGGCGCGGGCCACCCCGCCGGCGATCTGGGCGGCGTAGAGCCAGGTGGTGGTCTGCACCGGCCCCCGCAGGTTCAGGAGGAAGAGGCCCGCGGCGGTGAGGGCCAGGGCGCCCTGGCTGAGCATGCAGATCCGCCGGCGGTCGTGGAGGTCCGCCACGTGCCCGCCGTAGAGGGTCAGCAGCAGGAAGGGCACCGCCTCCGCGAGGCCCACCAGGCCCAGGGAGAGCGGATCCCCGGTCAGCTCGTAGACCTGCCAGCCCAGTACCGCGGTCTGGACCTGGGTGGCCAGGATCAGCAGGAGGTTGCCAACGAGGAACCACCGGTACTCGGGATGCCGGAGGGACTGGAGGGGGTCGTGGCTCATGCGGCGCGGCCTTCAGGGCATCTCATGGGTTCCCAGGGGGGCGCGGCGGCGGGGACCTCGCCCGGAACCCGGAGCCGCCTCACTCGTACCGCAGCGCCTCGATCACGTCGAGCTTGGCGGCCTTGATGGCGGGGAGGAAGCCCGCGGTGATGCCCACGAGGGCGGAGAAGCCGAGGCCCAGCAGCACGGCCCAGGTCTCGGTGACCGCGGGCACCTGGAAGTTCTTGAGGATCCAGATCACCCCCGTGGCCAGCGCGACGCCGATGAGCCCGCCGAAGGTGGAGAGCACCACGGCCTCCACCAGGAACTGGAGCATGACGCTGCGCTGGGTGGCGCCCATGGCCCGGCGCACGCCGATCTCCCGGGTGCGCTCGGTGACGCTCACCAGCATGATGTTGGAGATCCCGATGCCGCCGACGATGAGGCTGATGCAGGCGGCGACGGCCAGCAGGGTGGTGATCACCGCGCTCTGCTGGGCGGAGGCCTGCAGCCAGTCGTTCTGCTTGCGGATGGTGAAGTCGTTGTCCTGGGCGGGGCCGAGCTTGTGGCGCTGCCGCAGGAGGGCCGTGATCTCGGCGTCCGCCTGGTCCACCGCGTCCTCGCGGGCCGCGGAGGCGATGATCATCTGGATGTGGTCGCGCCCCATGACCTTGCGCATGATGGTGGTGTAGGGCGCGTGGATGGTGTCGTCCTGGTCCCCCATGGGGCTGCCGCCCTTGCGCTCCAGGACGCCGATGACCTCGAAGGGCATCTTGCCGATGCGGATCGTGTGGCCCACGGGGTCCTCCCCGCCGGGGAAGAGGTTGTCCTGCACGGTCTTGCCGATGACGCAGACCTTCGCCTGGCTGCGCACCTCCTGCTCGTTGAAGTAGCGGCCCTTCTCCAGGTTCCAGCTCTTGATCTGCAGGTACTCCGGGCCCACGCCGCGCACGTCGCCCACAAGCCAGTTGGCGTTGCCGAAGACCGCCGGGCGGGCGGTGCGCACAGAGGGCACCGCCGCCGCGATGGAGCCGCTCAGCTCGCGCTGGAGGGCCATGGCGTCCTCGTCGGTGAGGTTCTCCTGCCCGCCCAGGCCGATGGGGCCCATGCCGCCCCGGGAGCTCGAGCCCGGGAAGATCATGATCATGTTGGTGCCCATGCTCTGGATGATGGCCTGGGAGGCGCGCTTGGACCCCTCGCCGATCCCGATCATGGCGATCACGGCCCCGACGCCGATGATGATGCCGAGCATGGTGAGGAAGGCGCGGGTCTTGTTCCGCGTGATGGCGAAGAGGGCCAGCTTGATGAATTCGAAGAAGGCCATCGGAGGCTCCCGCTAGCGGCGCGGCCCGCCGGGGCCCATGCCTCCGGTGAGGGGCTGGGTGGTGGACGCGCGCTTCGGGGTGTCCTCGACGCCCACGAGCACCTGCAGGCCCTCGGAGAGGCCCTCGCCGGTCAGCTCGGTGAACTGGCCGTCGGTGATGCCCACCTTCACCAGGATGGCCTTGGGCTTCCCGTTCTCCAGCACCCAGATGCGGTCGTCGCGGCGGGCCACCATGCCCTTCACCGGCAGGCCGCCGGGCTGGGCACCCGCCATGAAGCCCTGGCCCCCCTGGCCGCCGGGCCGGCCGCCCTGCGCGGCGTTCGCGCCGCCGCGGGCCGGGCCGTTCCCGCCCTTGTCGCCGCCCTTGGTCGTGCCCTTGTCCGCGCCGGACTTCGCGTCCTGGGCCGGCATGAAGGCCAGCGGGTTGAAGCGCAGGGCCGCGCTGGGCACCTTGAGCACGTTCTCCCGGCTCTGGGTCTGGATGGCCACGTTGGCGGTCATGCCGGGGCGCAGCTTGAGGTCCGGGTTCTCCACCTCCATGACCACCTTGTAGGTCACCACGTTCTGCTGGGTGATGGGCTCCAGGCGCACCTGGCTCACCGTGCCCTTGAACTGAGTGTCCGGGTAGGAGTCCACGGTGAAGAAGCCCATCTGGCCCGACTGCACCTGGCCGATGTCGGCCTCGTCGATGCTGGCCTCCAGCTTCATCTTCGTGAGGTCCTGGGCGATGAGGAAGAGGGTGGGGGTGCTGAAGCTGGCGGCCACGGTCTGGCCCACGTCCACGTTGCGGCTCACCACCACGCCGCTCACGGGGGCGGTGATGGTGGCGTAGGCCAGGTTCGTGCGGGCCCGCTCCAGGGCGGCCTTGGCGGTCTGCAGGTTCGCGGTGCCGGTCTCGAAGGCCACCTGGCGGGCCTCCAGGTCCTGGTCGCTGACCAGCTTCTCCTGGGCCAGGCGCTTGGTGCGGGCCAGCTGGCGCTTGGCGTCGTCGAGGTTGGTGTTGGCGCGCTCCATCCCGGCCTGGGCGTCGGAGAGGGCCGCCTGCAGCAGGGTCGGATCGATCTGGGCGATGGTCTGGCCCTTCTTCACGTCCGAGTTGTAGTCCACGAAGATGGCCGCGATGGTGCCGCTCACCTGGGAGCCCACGGTCACCTGCACGAGGGCCGAGAGGGTGCCGGTGGCGCTGATCCGCTGCTGCAGGGGGCCCTTCTGGAGGGGGGCCATGCGCCATTTCACGTCGCTTTTCTTGGGCCGGAGCAGCGCATAGCCGCCTCCCCCCAGCAGAACGACCGCCGCGCCACCCAGGATCCACGTGCTTCGCTTCATGCGTCGTCCTTCCCCGCTGGGCCTTGGCCCGGAACCATCTACCTTGGCATACGAGGCTCACGATTCCAAGGCAGGGTTTAACGACTGTTGAAACATTTCTACTTCAAGAGGGCCCGGGCGCTCTCCATGGCGGGCTGGACGAACTTCTCCATCAGCGGACCCTGCAGGAAGCCCCCCGCCAGCACCAGGACCGCGCAGACCAGCACGGTGGCCCCCGCCAGGGGCGCCTCCACCGCCGGCCGCTCCGCCGCCTCCCGTTCCTGCCGCTCGCTGGGCTTCTCCAGGAAAAGGGCCACGAGCACCCGCAGGTAGTAGTAGACCGAGGCCAGGCTGGCCAGCACCCCGAGGATCGCCAGGCCGATGTGGCCCGTGGCGATGAGCTCCTTGAAGAGCATGTACTTGCCGTAGAAGCCCCCCGTGGGCGGGATGCCCGCGAGGCTCAGGAAGCAGAGGGCCGCCGCGATGCCGAGGCTCGGACGCTTCCAGCCCGCCCCCCGCAGGTCGGCGTAGGTGGTGCGCTCCCCCACGAGGCCCAGGGCCGTGAGCAGGCCGAAGGCCCCCATGTTCATGGCCAGGTAGACCACGAGGTAGAAGAGCATGGCGCTGGTGGCCTGTTCCGTGCCCGCCACGAAGCCCAGGAGCAGGTAGCCCGCGTGGCTGATGCTGGAGTAGGCCAGCATGCGCTTCACCGAGCTCTGGCTGAGGGCGGTGAGGTTGCCCACCACCATGGTGAGGCCCGCCAGCAGGGCCAGGACCGACTGGAGCTTGGCGCCCAGGAGGGGCACCTGGCCGAGGCCGATGGGG
The DNA here is from genome assembly GCA_044229555.1 of Holophagaceae bacterium. Taxonomy (GTDB): domain Bacteria; phylum Acidobacteriota; class Holophagae; order Holophagales; family Holophagaceae; genus JADJVL01. The sequence goes on along the minus strand of JBGASS010000023.1, from coordinate 7,559 downwards.
AAGGCCCGCAGGAGGGCGAGGATGGCCACGCCCTTGGTGGCCACGGACATGAAGGCCGCGATGGGATGGGGGGCGCCCTCGTAGGCGTCCGGCGTCCACTGGTGGAAGGGCGCGGCGCTGACCTTGAAGAGGAAGCCCAGCAGGAGCAGCGCCGCCCCCGCCAGCAGCAGGGGATCCAGGCCGCCGGAGCGGGAGGCCATGGCCAGGGCCTGGGCGCCGATCTCGTTCAGGTCCAGGCTGCCGGTCAGGCCGTAGAGCAGGGCGCAGCCCATCAGGAAGCAGGCCGCGGCCACGGCGCCGGTGATGAAGTACTTCATGCCGCCTTCCACGGCCTCGGGCCGCTCCCGGACCGTCGCGGTGAGGGCATAGAGGGGGATGCTGAGCAGCTCGAGGCCCAGGAACATCACCAGCAGGTTCGTGGTGGACGCGAAGAGCATCATCCCCGTGGCGGAGAAGAGCAGCAGGCTGAGGGTCTCGCCCTTGAAGAAGCCCTCCTGGTGCAGGTGGTCCCAGCACTGCAGGACCGCCAGGGAGCCGCAGACGGTCACGAAGATGCCGGCGAACTGGGCGAGGCGGTCCATCCGCAGCTGGCCGTAGGACGGCTGCTGGCCCGTGGACCAGAGCTGGGTGAGGCAGTAGAAGCTGGCCCCCAGGGCGAGGAGGGCGATGCCGAACATGGCGCCGCGGATCCACTTCTCGGAGGCCTGGTCCCCGTCGAGGGCGGCGATGGGCAGGAGGCAGGCCGCCGAAGCAGGGATCATCAGGGGCAGGAGGGCCGCGAACTCTTGGGCGTTGATGCTCATCGCGCGGCCTCCGGTGCGGCGTGGCCGTGGACGGCCTGGCTTTCAGCCGCGTGTCCTCCCGCGGCCGCGGGCTCCGGCGGGGGCGGCTTGAAGGCGGGCGGCGGGGCGCCGGCGGCCTGGAGGAGCTGGGCGATGGGCGCCTCGCTCGCGGCCATGAAGGCGCGGGAGTGGAGGCCGATCCAGAAGACCAGGACCACGAGGGGCACGAGCACCGCGATCTCGCGGCCGTTGAGGTCGGTCTCGAGATGGTGGGTGCCGCTCTTCGGGTCCGGGTTCTCCGGGCCCCAGAAGACCCGCTTCACCATCCAGAGCATGTACACGGCGCCCAGCAGGACGCCGAGGGAGGCGAGGCCGGCGGCGGCGCGGCCCCAGCCGAAGCCCGAGACCCAGGTGCCGTTGAGGATGAGGAACTCGCCGATGAAGCCGTTGGTGAGGGGCAGGCCGATGCTGCTGAGGGTGATCACCAGGAAGAAGGCGGTGAAGACGGGCATCTTTGTGGCCACGCCGCCGAAGTCCGCGATCATGCGGGTGTGGGCGCGGTCGTAGAGCATGCCCACCAGGAGGAAGAGGGCGCCGGTGCTGATGCCGTGGTTGAGCATCTGGAGCATGGCGCCCTGGGCGCCGAGGGTGGTGAAGCTGGCGATGCCGAGGATCACGAAGCCCATGTGGGAGACCGAGCTGTAGGCCACCAGCTTCTTCACGTCCCGCTGCACCATGGCCACCAGGGCGCCGTAGATGATGGCGATGACGCTGAGCACCGCCAGGGGCTTGGCGTAGTGCAGGGCCGCGGCGGGGAAGATGGGGATGGCGAAGCGCAGGAGGCCGTAGCCCCCGAGCTTCAGCAGCACGCCGGCGAGGATCACGGAGCCCGCGGTGGGGGCCTGGACGTGGGCGTCCGGCAGCCAGGTGTGCAGGGGGAAGAGGGGCACCTTGATGGCGAAGGCCAGGGCGAAGGCCAGGAAGAGCCAGCACTGGGTCTTGAAGGGCAGGGCCAGGGCGGCCTGGGCCATGAGGGCCGGCGCGAAGGAGCCGGCGGCGGAGGCCAGGTAGAGGAGGGCCACCAGCCACAGCAGGGAGCCCGCCAGGGTGTAGAGGAAGAACTTGTTGGCGGCGTAGCGCCGCTCGTCCCCGCCCCAGACGCCGATCATGAAGTACATGGGGATCAGCATCGCTTCCCAGAACAGGTAGAAGAACAGCAGGTCCTGGGCCAGCAGGGCGCCGAGCATGGCGCTCTCCAGCAGCAGGAACAGCGCGAAGAAGGCGCCGGCCCGCGCCTTGATGCTCTCCCAGGTGCCCAGCATGGTGAGGGGCACGAGGAAGGTGGTGAGGAGCACCAGCCAGAGGTTCAGGCCGTCCGCCGCCAGGTGGTAGTCCACCGGCAGGCCCACCACGGTGAACCAGGCGCTGCGCTCCACGAAGAGCTGGCCGCCGGCGTCCGCCTGCAGCACGAGGAGGCGGGCCAGGCTGATGACGAAGAAGCCGATGGAGCCCGCCAGGGCCAGCCACTTCACCACCGGCGACTGGCGCTCGGGGAAGGCGAGGAGGAGGAGGCCCAGGATCGCCGGGGCGAAGACCAGGAAGCTGAGGAGGTGGGAGTTCATCCAGGCGTACACGGCGGCCTACTTCAGAAAGACGTAGAGGAGCAGGAGGGCGCCGAGGCCCATGGTCAGGGCGTAGTTCCGCACGCGGCCCGTCTGGAAGAGGGCGGTGAAGTCCCCGGCGACGCGGGTGAGGGCGCCGGGCAGGTTCACCCCGATGCCGTCGATGAGGATCACGTCCACGAGCTTCCACATCAGGTTGCCGAACCAGCGCACGGGGCGCAGGAGGTAGCCCTCCACCGCCTCGTCCACGAAGTACTTGTTCAGCAGCACCACGTGCAGGCCCGGCAGCTTCGCGCCGAGGGCCTCGCCCCGGGCCAGGCCGTCCTTGTACATCCACCACCCGAGGAAGCCCGAACCGAGGCCCAGGGTCGTGGAGACCGCGGCGAGGGCCACCGCGGGCCCGTGGTGCTCGGCGTGGGGGGCGTGGGACTGGCCGAAGGTGAGGGCGGACTGGAGGAAGCCCTCGATGGCGAAGGAGCCGCCGAAGGCCTTGGGAATGCCCCAGAAGCCCGCGAAGACCGCGCCCGCCGCCAGCACGGCCAGGGGGGCGGTCATGGTCCAGGGGCTTTCGTGGGCGTGCTCGAAGGCGTGGGGGTCCCGGGGCTCGCCCCAAAACGTGAGGGCCATGAGGCGCCACATGTAGAAGCTGGTGCAGCAGGCGCCAAGCACGCCGATGGCCCACAGGGCCGGGTTCTTCAGGTAGGCCAGGTAGAGGATCTCGTCCTTGCTGAAGAAGCCGGAGAAGGGCGGGAGGCCCATGATGGCGAAGGTCGCCAGCAGCATGGTCCAGAAGGTGATGGGCAGCTTGGCCTTCAGCCCGCCCATGCGGAAGAGGTCCTGCTCGTGGTGCATGGCGAGGATGACGGAACCGGCGCCGAGGAAGAGGAGGGCCTTGAACCAGGCGTGGGTGAAGACGTGGAAGAAGCCCGCGGCGTAGCCCGCGGAGCCCAGCCCCAGGAACATGTAGCCGAGCTGGGAGACCGTGGAGTAGGCCAGCACCTTCTTGATGTCGCGCTGCACGAGGCCGATGGTGGCGGCGAAGAGCGCCGTGGCGCCGCCCACCCAGGCGATGACGTCGAGGGTGTGGGGGGTCAGGGCGAACAGCGGCGCGAGGCGGCAGACCAGGTAGATGCCCGAGGTCACCATGGTGGCGGCGTGGATGAGGGCGGACACGGGGGTCGGGCCCGCCATGGCGTCCGGCAGCCAGAGGTAGAGGGGGATCTGGGCGCTCTTGCCCGTGGCGCCCACGAAGAGCATCACCGTCGCGAAGGTGAGGAGGCCCCAGCCCAGCTCCGGGGCGAGGTGGCCGGCCTGGGTGAGGATGCCGGACACGGTGAGGGTCCCGAAGATGCCGAAGAGGGCCATCATGCCGATGGCCATGCCCAGGTCGCCCACCCGGTTGAAGAGGAAGGCCTTGAGGCCCGCCGCCGGGGCGTGGTCCGTCTCGAAGTAGTAGCCGATGAGCAGGTAGGAGCAGAGGCCCACGCCCTCCCAGCCCACGAAGAGCAGGGGCAGGGAGCTGCCCATGACCAGCATGAGCATGAAGAACACGAAGAGGTTCAGGTAGCAGAAGAAGCGGGCGTAGCCCTCGTCCTCGTGCATGTAGCCCACGGAGTAGAGGTGGATCAGCGCGCCGATGCCGGTGATGACCAGCATCATGGTGCCGCTCAGGGGATCCACCACCAGGCCGAAGGGGACGCTGAGGCCGCCGGTGGCCATCCACTCGAAGTAGGTGACGTCGAGGCGGTGGTCGGCCTTCCCCTGCATCGCGAAGAAGGCGATGAGGGCCAGCACGAAGGCGATGGCGACGGTCCCCACGCCGACGGCGGAGACGACGCCCTTGCCGGCGCGCTTGCCCAGGAGGCCGTTGAAGGCCGAGCCCAGCAGGGGCAGGACGGGGATGAGCCAGAGGGTGGTCATCGGGGCCTCACTGCTTCAGCAAGTCGGCGCGGTCGGCGTCGGTGGTCTGGCGGTGGCGGTGGAAGGCGATGACGAGGGCCAGGCCCACGGCGGCTTCGCAGGCGGCCACGCCGATGATGAAGAGGTAGAAGACCGTGCCCTGGACGTCGTTGCCCCGGGCGCGGGCGAAGGCGAGCAGGACGATGTTGGCGGCGTTGAGCATGAGCTCGATGCCCATGAACTGCATGAGCAGGGTGCGGCGCACCAGCACCGTGCAGAGGCCCGCCACGAAGAGCAGGAGGCCGACGGCGAGGTAGCCCTGGAGATTGCCGGTGACGAGGCCGTCCATCACAGCTCCTTCTTGGTCAGCGCGACGGCGGCGATCATGGCGGCCAGCAGCAGCAGGCCCACCACCTCGAAGGCCAGCAGGTGGGACGTGAAGAGCGCCTTGCCGACGCGCTCCAGGGTCATGGCGTTGATCTGCAGGTCCGCCGCGCCGGCCGCGCCGCCCAGCTCGGCGGCCCCGGGGCTTTTCAGCGCCAGGCGCAGGGCGCCGGCGCCGAGGACGAGGCAGAGGGCCAGGCCGCCCCAGCGCTGCAGGGGCCGGGCCACCACGGCCGGCTCCTCCTCGTGGCTGGCCAGCAGCATGATGACGAAGAGCACCAGCACCATGATGGCGCCGCTGTAGACGATGATCTGGAGGGCCGCCGCCACCGGGTTCGCCAGCAGCAGGAAGAGGCCCGCCACGCCGAAGAAGCAGAGCACCATGCACAGGCCGGCGGTGATGACGTTCTTCTGCAGGATCATGGCGCCGGCGCCGAGGAGGGTGATGAGGGCGAACAGGATGAACATGCTCCGCTCCTACAGGGCGCCAGGATTGGCATGGGCGCCGCGGGCCACCGCGGGGAGGAGGTCGGCCTGGATCTCCGCCTTGCCGTCCGCCGCGGCGTAGGTGTTCATGAGGTCCCACTTGCCGTAGTTCATGCTGAGGCGGTCGTAGGCCGCGAGCTCGTACTCGCTGCGCAGCCAGATGGCGTCCTTGGGGCAGGCCTCCTCGCACATGCCGCAGTAGATGCAGCGCAGCATGTCGATGCGGAAGACCTGGGGCCGCTTCTCCTCGAAGCCCTGGGTGAAGTTCAGGTCGCTGAACTCCTCCGCCTCGATGGTGATGCACCGCGCCGGGCAGGCCTCGGCGCACATGAAGCAGGCCACGCACTTGATGGCCCCGTCCTCGAAGCGCTTCAGCTCGTGGAGGCCGCGGTAGCCCTTCGGCATCTTCTTCTTCATCTCGGGGTACTGGATGGTGAAGCGCTTCGAGCTGGGCGTCGTGATCTGCTTCAGGAGGTGCCGGAAGGTGATGGCCATGCCCTTCATCACCGGCCACACGTAGGTGCGGTCCAGCCAGGAGAGTTCGACCTGCTTGACGAGGACGCCCATTTCACCGGCTCCGCATGATGAACGCGTTGATCAGCAGGTTGGCCATGGAGAGGGGCAGCATCACCTTCCAGCCCATGAACATCAGCTGGTCGTAGCGGAAGCGCGGCAGGGTCCAGCGCACCCAGATGAAGACCCAGCAGAGGAAGAGCACCTTCAGGGCGAAGGAGGCCACCGTGAGCATCCAGTGGGCCGCGGGCAGGAAGGGCACCTGCCAGCCGCCGAGGAACATGGTGGTGATCAGCGCCGAGGCCGTGATGATGTGGAAGTACTCGGCCAGCGCCATGAGGGCGAACTTCATGGAGCCGTATTCCGTGTGGAAGCCCGCCACGATCTCGGACTCGCCCTCGGCGAAGTCGAAGGGCAGCCGGTTGGTCTCCGCGAACATGCAGGTGAAGAAGACGAGGAAGCCGAGGGGCTGGCGCCAGATCAGCCAACCCTTCTCGCCCTGATCCGCGATGATCTGGTGCGGGTCGTAGCCGCCCACCACCATGAACACGGCCAGGATCGCGAGGCTGAGGCCGATCTCGTAGCTCACCATCTGGGCCGAGGCCCGCATGCCGCCGAGGATGGACCACTTGTTGTTGCTGGACCAGGCGGCCACGAGGATGCCGTAGACCGCGATGGCGCCGATCGCCATGGGGTAGAGCATGCCCATGCCGTTGCCGGGTTCGAGCAGGCTCAGGTGGTAGGTGTGGCCGCCGCTGGTGAAGCTGCGGCCCATGGGGATGACCGCGAAGCCGATGAGGGCGGGCACGAAGGCCAGCAGGGGCGCCAGCCAGAAGAGGCGCTTGGTGGCGTGGGGCGGGACCTGGTCCTCCTTGAAGAAGAACTTGATGCCGTCGGCGGCGATGTGGGCGAGGCCGATGAGGCGCCACTTGCCGAAGAGGGCGGCCCGGTTGGGCCCGATGCGGTCCTGGAGCATGGCGGATCCCCGCCGCTCCACCCAGGTGAGGGGCGACGCCAGGCCCATCAGCACGGTGACGACGATCAGGACCTTGGCCAGCATCCACAGGGTCGCCACGGACAGTCCGGTCAGGTGGGCAAGGGTATCCATGGGCAGCTTTTACCAGTGAGCCGGAAAGGCAGGGCTTCAGGGAGGAATTCCGCGGGACGGCGAACCTTTAGAACTTAGCAGAGGGGGCGGACCGGCGACAGTGCGCGGCCCCGGCCGGGAGCTCCGTCGCTGGTCTAAGGCTCAATCCAAAAACCGGCTCTTATGCCTGGACCACTACGGCCGGAAGCTGAGGTTCCACCCCTCGGGCCCCGCGCCCCCAACTCCGGAGCACCCATGTCCCGCCTGCCAGGCCTCGCCCTGTCCGCCCTCCTCGCCCTCGGCGCCGCCTCCGTCCTGCCCGCCCAGACGCCCACCCACCTCGGCGTGCCGCAGCGCCAGCTCTTCCACATGCGGTTCTACCGCGCCCCCTCGGATCCCGTGGGGGGCAACCAGTACAGCGGCCTCGCCATCTTCGACAGCGCCGGCAACGCGGTGGGCGTCCCCCCCGGCATGAGCATGGTGATCACCGACCTCCGGCTCACCCATCAGGGCATCCCCTACCCCAACGCCATCTACGAGATCGCCGAGATCAACGCGAACACCCACGCCATCGGCCAGGGGAAGTGGCAGCTCTACCTGCCCCAGTCCGCGGGGGCGGGCTTCCACCACGCCCCCATGACCTCGGGGCTCGTCTTCACCCACCCCATGCGCCCGGTGCTCTCCACGAACATGGACCAGGGCTCGACGGTGAACACGGTCTTCGGCCACGGCTACTTCGTGGCCTCCAAGTAGGCCGGCCCGGCGCGGCGGGCCCCCCGGGGCTTC
>JBGASS010000022.1:0-14127 GCA_044229555.1 Holophagaceae bacterium | reverse complement strand
CCCGCGCTCGTGCCGGGCAAATCCCGTCCCTCGCTTCTCCCCAGTTGAGACCCTTGATCCCCCGGAACAGCCATGAAGACTTCTGAACTCCGCAAACGATTCCTCGACTACTTCGAGCGGAACGGCCACCGCCGGGTGGCCTCCAGCTCCGTGGTGGGCCCCGCGGACGATCCGACGGTGATGTGGACCAATTCGGGGATGATCCAGTTCAAGGACGTCTTCCTTGGCAAGGAGAACCGGGACTACACGCGGGCGACCACGTCCCAGAAGTGCCTGCGGGCCGGCGGCAAGCACAACGATCTGGACCAGGTCGGCTTCACCGCGCGCCACCACACCTTCTTCGAGATGCTGGGCAACTTCAGCTTCGGCGACTACTTCAAGGCCGACGCCATCCGCTTCGCCTGGGAGCTGGTGACGGGGCCCCTCGACCAGGGCTGCCTCGGCATCGATCCCTCCCGCCTCTGGGTCACGGTCTTCGAGGGCGCCGACGGCGTGCCCGCGGACACGGAGGCCGAGGAGCTGTGGAAGCAGGCCGGCGTCCCCGCCGAGCGCATCCGCCGCTACAGCAAGAAGGACAACTTCTGGCAGATGGGCGACACGGGCCCCTGCGGCCCCTGCTCCGAGATCTTCTACGACCGCGGGGAGAAGTACGCCGGCGACGCCACCCCCAACGGCGAGGGCGACCGCGTCATGGAGATCTGGAACCTGGTCTTCATGCAGTACGAGCGGGACGCCAGCGGCAAGCTCACCCCCCTGCCCAAACCCAGCATCGACACCGGCATGGGCCTCGAGCGCACGGCGAGCATCCTCCAGGGCGTGGACAGCAACTACGAGATCGACCTCTTCGCGCCGATCTTCGAGGCGATCTGGGCCAACACGAAGCTGGGGCCGGAGCAGCGCAGCGAACACACGAACCGGACGGCCTCCCAGGTCGTCGCCGACCACATCCGCGCCGCCACCTTCATGACCTTCGACGGCGTCGTGCCCAGCAACGAGGGCCGCGGCTACGTGCTCCGCAAGATCGTCCGGCGCGCCCTGCGCTTCGGCAAGAAGCTGGGAATTGAGGGCACCTTCTTCGCAGAACTCGTCAGCTCGGTTGCAGCGGCCATGGGTGACGCGTATCCCGAACTGAAGGGCGAGCAGAAACGCATCTACGATGTGCTGCACCGGGAGGAGAAGCAGTTCTCCGTCACCCTGAACGCCGGCCTGAAACAGCTGGAAGGCTGCGATGTGTCCACCGGCACCCTGTCGGGTTCGGACATCTTCAAGCTCTACGACACCTTCGGCTTCCCGACGGACCTGGTGGAGGACTGGTGCCGTGAGCGCGGCCTCGCCTGCGACCTGGAGGGTTTCCAGAAGGAGCTGGCGGAGCAGAAGGCCAAGGGCCGCGCCGCCATGAAGACCCACGATCAGCGCCTGCAGGGGGATTTCGCGGTGCTGGCGGAGTTGCCTGCCACCGAATTCCTCGGATACGAAGGCACCGAGGCCGCAGCCACCGTATTGGCCCTCTTCGACGCCGCCAACAAGCGCGTGGCCTCCCTCAAGGGCGAAGGTTCGGCGCTGCTGGACCGCACGCCTTTCTACGCCATGGGCGGCGGCCAGGTGGGCGATACGGGGCGCTTTGCTTTCGAGGGCGGATCCGCCGAGGTGCTGGACTGCACGGTCCCGGCGGCGAAACGGAGCCTCCATAAGGTCCTCGTGACCGGCGAACTGAAGGAAGGCGCCACGGTCCACGCCGCCGTGGACGCCCCCCGCCGCGCCCGCATCCGCGCCCACCACACGGCCACCCACCTGCTCCACGCCGCCCTGAGGGAGGTGCTGGGCACCCACGTGAAACAGGCGGGCAGCGTGGTGGACGACCAGCGCCTGCGCTTCGACTTCTCCCACTTCGCCCCCATCGAGCCCGAGCAGCTGGCGGAGATCGAGCGGCTGGTGAACGAGCAGACGCTGCAGGCAAGGCCCACCCACACCGCCGAGATGCCCATCGACGAGGCCCTCGCGGCCGGCGCCATGGCCCTCTTCGGCGAGAAGTACGGCGATCGCGTCCGCGTGATGTCCGTGCCCGGCTTCAGCGTGGAGCTTTGCGGCGGCACCCACGTGGCGAGCACCGGCGAGATCGGCCTGGTGAAGGTCACCTCCGAGGGCGCCGTGGCCAGCGGCGTGCGGCGCATCGAAGCCGTGGCCGGGGCCGCGGCCCTGGAGCTGCTCCAGTCCGACGAGGCCCTGCTGGCCCGGCTCGCCCGGGCCGCCAACACGGGCCGGGACAATCTAATCGAGGTCCTGGGCGCCAAGGAATCACGCATCACCCAGCTGGAGCGGGAGCTGAAGGAGGCCAAGCTGAAGGCCGCCTCCGGCGAGCTCATGGACCAAGTGCGCACCCGCCACAAGGAGGCCGTCATCGCCCTGGCCTCGGTGACGGAAGGCAAGGTGTCCATCCTCGTCAGCGTTTCGCCCGCCCTCGCCCCCGACGCCGGCCAGCTCCTCAAGGCCATGGCCGCCCACGTGGAGGGCCGGGGCGGCGGGAAGAAGGATCTCGCCCAGGGCGGCGGCACCCGGCCCGAGGGGCTCCAGGCCGCCTTTGCCGCGCTGAAGGCCGCCCTCTAGGCCATGCTCCCCCTCCCCTGGTGGCTGCCGGCCCTGACCCTCGGGGCCGCGCGGCTGCTGTGGCCCCGGCAGCCCTTCCTCGCCGTGCTGGCCTACCTCGGGCTGTGCCTGCTGGGCTTGAAGGGGCCCTTCGCCTGGGGGCGGATCTCCCGGCGGAAAGGCCTGGGCCTGGCGCTGGCCTTCGCCGCGCTTCCCCTCCTGCTGCTGGCGCCGCCCCTGCCCCTCTTCCCGAGGGCCCAGGTCCAGGCCCTGCTCGCCGGCTGGCCCGGGGGCCTCGGGAGCTGGGCCCTCTACTCGTTCCTCTTCAACGTCGCCCTGGAGGAAGGCTTCTGGCGCGGCACCATCCTGCAGCGCCATCCCTGGCCGCCCTGGCGCCACGGCCTCGCCTTCGGCGCGCACCACGCCGTGGCGGCGGCGATCTCGCTGCCGTGGCTGTGGGCGCTGCCGGCCTGGGGCGCCACCGCGGCGGCGGGGACGTGCTGGGCCTGGACCGTCCGCCGGAATGGTGGCCTGGGCTTGGCGCTGCTCACGCACCTGTGGGCGGATGCGGCCCTCGTGCTGCTGGTGGCCGGGCAGCGATGAACCGCGAGTCTCATTCCACCGCGTACACCGTCGCCCCGTAATGCTCCGCGTCCCTGGGCGGGGCGCTGTTCCAATCGCCGAAGGCGTGGGAACCGTCCGTCTGGACGTGCAGGGTGTAGGTCCCGGCAGGCAGGGCGAGGATCTTGTCCTGCATCCGGTTCTTGCGGGCGCCGCCGGCGTGGACGCCATCCTTGGGACTCATGGCCCAGACCTTCGCGCCGGCGGCATCGGTGATCCAGGCGCCGTCCGCCATCTCGTCCTCGTCCGCCTCGCCCAGGGCGTAGACCCGGACGGAGGCTGCGGTGGGGAGGGTGAAGGTGGCCTGCTCCCGGCGGTGGTTCCCCACGCGCACAAGGGAGGCGAGCACCTTCCCCGGTTCGCGGGCGGGCACGAGGGAGAAGGCCGAGGCGTCGCCCTCCCGGGGCAAGGACAGGATCAGGCCGTAGCGCAGGGGATCGCAGGGAGGCTGGGCATTCCAGTGGGCGGGGGAGTGGGAATCATCCGTGCTGTACCCCGCGAGGTATTCGCCGGCCGGCAGCGTCAGGGTCTCCACCTGGCGCAGGTTCTTGTCCGAACCCCCGGCGTAGGCGGCCTTGGCCCCATCCATTTCCCAGACCTTCAGGTGGGTGCGGGCGTCGATGATCCAACCACTGTCCGCCAGGGTCTCGCCGGAATCGCGCTCCCCCTGGCAGTAGACGTGCAGCGTGATGGGCCGGCTCACCTTGAAGGCGCTGCGCCACGCACCGTCATCCCCGGCCGCCAGGAGGGCCAGGACCTCCCCGCGCCATTTCGTGGGGCCCGCGGTGCCCGCGGCGCTAGCGGCCTCGGCGGCAGGGATGTAGAGCTCCATGCCGTAGTGGCCGGCTCGGGCCCGCCAATCGGCGATGCGCCCCGGGACCAAGGCATCGGCGATGGCGTGGAATCCGAACTTGTCGCGGTCCCGCTTGTCTTCGGCATCCTTCAGGCGCCGACGGTCGATGCCCCGCGTGCCCCGGGAGAAGGGGGCGCTCCACCCGAAACCGTGATTGCTGTAGTAGGCCTCGTAGACGCCGGCCTTGAGGTCCAGGACCAGGTCCGATACCTGGAAATCGCCTTCGGTCTTCGCATTCCGGCCGTCCATCTGCCACACCACCTCCCGGGTGGCGGCATTGAGGATCCAGCCGTAGGCGTAGAAGGGCCGCTGGCGGGTCCCGCCGCCCTTGGCGTAGACGTGCACCTTCATGGCCTTGGCCAGGGTGAAGGTGCGCTCCTGCACCTCGGTGTTCAACGCGTCCTTGAGCGAGACGAGGGTCGTCTCCTGGCTCCGGGCCGTGGCGCCGGAGAGGGCAAGGAGGACACCGAGGCCCAGGGCGGGAAGGGCCGGAAAGGGGGAGGTCAGGCTGGCAAGGAACATGGGGGCCTCGGAAGCAACCCTTTCACCTTAGGCCCGGGCCCCAGACCCTCGCAGCCCGGATCGGCGAATGTCCCAGGGGCACCGGCCACCGGAGGTCCCCGCGCCGGCCAGCGGAGCGGTTCGGCATCGGCGGAAGAGGACAGCCCACGCGAGGCCCCACGCGGGAAGGGAACGCAACATGAGGCGCACGGTCGGGGGAAAACCGGCCATCCTGGCCCGAGGCATTTCGGAGGTCCCATGCGCTTGATTCCCTGCCTCGCCCTGGCCGCCCCGGCCCTCGTCGCCCAGGTCCAACCGCCCCGACGGCCCGTCCACACCTACAGCATCGTGGCCCGGGACCCGAGGACCGGGGATCTCGGCGTCGCGGTGCAGAGCCACTGGTTCAGCGTCGGCGGCGTGGTGACCTGGGCGGAGGCGGGGGTGGGCGCCATCGCCACCCAGAGCTTCTCCGATCCCCGCTACGGCGCCCTGGGCTGGAGATGATGCGCGGCGGCCACAGCGCGGCGGATGCCATGCGGGGGCTGCTCGCCGCCGACGCGGACCGGGAGGTCCGGCAGGTGGCCATGGTGGACGCCACGGGCCGGGTGGCCGCCCACACCGGCGCCCGGTGCATCCAGGCCGCGGGGCACGAGACCGGCGACCAGTTCAGCTGCGAAGCCAACCTCATGGACCAGGCCACGGTCTGGCCCGCCATGGCGAAGGCCTATCGCGCCGCCCTGCAGGACCCCCGCCTCGATCTCGCGGACCGGCTCCTGGCGGCCCTCCGCGCGGCCCAGGCCGAAGGCGGCGACATCCGCGGGCAGCAGAGCGCGGCCCTTCTCATCGTGAAGGCGAAGGCCTCGGGGAAGCCCTGGGAGGACCGGCTCTTCGACCTGCGGGTCGAGGACCACCGGGATCCCGTCGGGGAGCTGGCGCGCCTCGTGAAGCTCCGCCGCGCCTACATCCTCATGGACCAGGGCGACGGCTTCGTCACGGCCCAGAAGTGGGAGGAGGCCCGGGCCGCCTATGAGGGCGCCGCCCGGCTCGCGCCGGACATCGTGGAGATGCCGTTCTGGCAGGCCGTGGCCCTCGCCAGCGCCGGCAAGGCCGACGAGGCCCTGCCGATCTTCAAGCGGGTCTTCGCCCTCGAGCCGGTGTGGCGCCGCCTGGTGCCCCGGCTCGCGGAGGTCGGCCAGCTGCCCAAGGACGAGGCCCTGCTCAAACGCATCCAGGGCCAATGATTGGCAGCTGGACCGGGCCTGGGATTCGACCTGGGATTGCACCCTGGACAGGGGGCGGCCAGGGGAGTTGAATCAGCCTCACCATCCCCGACCTCCGGGAGTCCAGCCGTGTCCTGGCATCTCGCCCCTGCGTCAAGGTCCCCGTACCGGTCGGGGCGGCGCGGAGCCGCGGGCTGACCATGCCGCATCCTGCCCTCGCCCTGATGCTCCTGGCCAACCTCCCCGGTGGCGGGGGCCCCCAGGACGCGCAGCCCGAATACGCCATCAAGGCCCGCTTCCTGCTGCAGTTCCCCGAATTCGTCGCCTGGCCGCCGGAAACCGGGCTGACGGATCCCGCGAAGCCCTTCGTGATCCTCGTGCTCGGCGCCTCCCCCTTCGAGGGGTATCTCGACGCCGCGGTGCCGGGGCGGCGGGTCAAGGGGCATCCGGTGAAGGTCGTCTACAGCTCGGACCTGGCCCGGCTCGAGGAATGCCACATGGTCTTCCTGTGCGGCTCGGAAAAGGAGCGGCTGAGGGAGGTGGCCGCCCGCCTGGGATCCCGCCCCGTGCTCACCGTGGGGGACTCGGACGGCTTCGCCCGCAAGGGCGTGATGATCAACCTCGCCATCGAGAACAACCTGCCCCGCTTCGAGATCAACCTCAGCGCCTCCCGCTTCGGGGGGCTGGGCATCAGCGCCCAGCTCCTCAGCCTCGCGAAGAAGGTCTACTAGGCTCCCATGCACCGCTTCCAGGACATCTCCATCCGCCGCAAGCTCACCTTCGGGATGACGCTGGTGGCGGGCCTGGCCCTGCTCCTGGCGGCCCTCGCCTCCCTGACCTACGAGGCCCACAGCTTCCGCGTCGCCAAGATCCGCCAGCTCACCGCCATCGCCGAAGTGATCGGCCAGAACAGCCGGGCCGCCCTGGCCTTCAACGACCCCGCCTCGGAGGCCCAGATCCTCGAATCCCTGAAGGGCATCAGCGGCGTGGACCGGGCCTGCGTCTTCGACGCGGGGAACCGGCCCTTCGCCGACTACCCGGCCCCCCCCGCCGCCCCGGCGCCGGCGCCCCCCGGCGGTGAACATTTCGCGTTCCGGAAAGGGTCCCTCGAGGTGTTCCACGAGGTGCGGCAGGAATCGGGGCTCCTGGGCACGGTGTATCTGCGCTCGGACCTGAAGGACTTGTGGCGGGCCATGACCTGGAACCTCTTCTTCAACCTGCTGATCCTCGCGGGGCTGGTCCTGCTGGCCTACGTGATCTCCCACCGCTTCCAGGGCCTGATCACCGCGCCGCTGCTGGACCTGGCGAGGCTGGCCCGGCGGGTCTCCGAGGCCAAGGACTACAGCGTCCGGGCGGCGGGGCGGGGCAAGGACGAGATCGGCTCCCTCGTGGACGCGGTGAACGACATGCTGCGGGAGATCCAGGCCCGGGACGACCGCCTGCTGGACTACCACGAGCACCTCGAGGACCAGGTGGCCTCCCGCACGGAAGAGCTGCTCCTGAGCAACCAGGAGCTCCTGGTGGCCAAGCAGCGCGCCGAAGAGGTGAGCCGCGCCAAGAGCGCCTTCCTCGCCAACATGAGCCACGAGCTCCGCACGCCCCTGAACGCGATCCTCCTCTACAGCGAGCTGCTCCAGGAGGACGCGAAGGAGCAGGGCCGCGAGTCCGACCTCACGGACCTGCAGCGCATCCACGCCTCGGGGCTCCACCTGCTCTCCCTCATCAACGACGTGCTGGACCTCTCCAAGGTGGAGGCCGGCAAGATGAGCCTCGCCCTCGAGCCCGTGGACCTCAGGAACCTGGTGGAGGAGTGCGTGCAGACCATCCACCCCCTCGCGGAAAAGAACGGCAACGTCCTGCACGCGGAGTTTCCCGACCGCCACCCGGCCTTTCTGGGGGATGCCACCAAGCTCCGGCAGGCCCTCTTCAACCTCCTCGCCAACGCCTGCAAGTTCACCGAGAAGGGCCGGGTGGACCTGCGGATCCTGCCGGTCCAGCGCGACGGCGCACCCTGGCTGCGGTTCGAAGTGCAGGACTCGGGCATCGGCATGAATCCCCAGCAGCTCGAACGGATCTTCCTGGAATTCACCCAGGCGGAGGAGGGCACCTCGAAGCGCTTCGGCGGCACGGGGCTCGGCCTGACCCTCAGCCGCCGCCTCTGCCAGCTCATGGGCGGCGATATCTCCGTGGCCAGCGAGCCGGGAAAGGGCAGCACCTTCGTCCTGGAGATTCCGGCCCCGCCGGCCGCGGCCCGGGGGACGCTGGCGGGCTCGGTCTCCGGCAGCGGGATCCGCCGCATCCTGGTGGCGGTGGAGGACCTGTCCATCCCGGACGCCCTCGCGCGCCGGCTGGGCGAAGCGGGTTTCGTCCTGGGCGCCGGGTCCGGCGGCGAGGGCGGGATGCGGTTCTCCCGGCCCGACCAGCCCGGCGACCTGATCCTGGAAGTCGCCCCCCCGACGCCCCATCCGGGCCGGCTGCTGGCGGAGCTCCAGCAGCGCGCGGACTGGCGGGAGCGTCCCTCCCTGCTGGTGACCTCCTCGCCGCTGGGGGCGGAGGAGCAGGCCCGGCTGGCGGAGGCCGGCGCGGTCCTCGTTTTCGACACCTCCTCCCAGACCCTCGAGGCCCTCCTCGCCACGGTGACGGCCCTCCTTCAGCCCGCGGCCGGACAGGCGCCCCATGCCTAGGCTCCTGCTCATCGAGGACAACGACCTCAACCGGGACGCCCTCAGCCGGCTCCTGGCCCGCCAGGGCTTCAAGGTGCTGTCGGCCCGGGACGGCGCGGAAGGGGTCGAGCTGGCCCTGCAGGAACGGCCGGACCTGATCCTCATGGACCTGGGCCTGCCCCTCATCGACGGCCACGAGGCCACGCGCCTCCTGCGGGCCACGCCGGCCACCGCGGGGATCCCCGTCATCGCCCTCACCGCCCATGCCATGGAGACGGACCGGGAATCGGCCCTGGCCTCCGGCTGCGACGACTTCGAGACGAAGCCCGTGGTGGTGGCCCGGCTCGTCGGTAAGATCGAGGCGCTGCTCCGCGCCCACGACCGGCTCCGGAGGCAGGCCTCGGGGCCCGCACGTCCTGCAAGGGAGGGTGAATGACCACGCCACGAGCCGCCGTCCTCCTGCTCTCCTGCCTGGGCCCCGCCTTCCTGCGGGGCCAGACCGCTCCCGCCGCGCCGGGGGACGACAAGGTCCTGAAGGACCTCCTCGAGCTGATGAACACGCCGGTGGTCTCGGCGTCCCGGACGGCGGAGCGGGTGCTCGACGCGCCCGCCACCGTGATCGTCCTCGCCCGCGCCGACCTTGAGGCCCGGGGCTACACCGAACTCAGCCAGATCCTGGACGACCTGCCGGGGATGGAGGTGGCCCGGAGCTACGGCGCCAACCTCTTCAAGAACTATTGGCGGGGCTATCGCAACGACATCGGCGACCCCTTCCTGGTGATGGTGGACGGCGTCGCCTTCAACCACCTGTGGTTCAACACCGCCGACACGCCCCTGGTCAGCTACCCCGTCTCGGCGGTGGAACGCGTGGAGGTCGTCTACGGCCCCGCCTCGGCGGTCTACGGCACCAACGCGTTCATGGGCGTCATCAACCTCATCACCCGCAAGGCCCACCTGGGCGAAGGCGCCTCCCTGCGGGGCCGGCTCTCGGCCGGCAGCTTCGGCGCCCGCATCGCGGACCTGCAGGCCCACTACCGCGCCGGCAACCTGACCTTCTCCCTGGCGGCGCGTTCGGACAAGGGCGGCATGGACGAGGCGGCCGCCGAGCGGTACGAGTACACGAAGGCCCGCTACTACTCCGACCGGCGGCTCTGGGGCGGCATTCTCGATGACGGATCCCTGGCCGGCCGCGCGGATTCGGAGCACCAGCATGGGGCGGTGGACCTGCGCATCGGATGGGGCGCCACGGAGTTCGCGTTCCAGCGGCTTTGGAGCTCCTCGGGCTACGGGACGGCCTACGCCGCCGACGAATCCCAGAGCCTGGGCCGCTGGATCCGTCCGGAGCTCTCTTTCCACCTGAAGCAGGGCCTCAGCTTCGGGGACCGCGTCACCTCCACGCTCCTGGTGCGCTACCGGCGCAGCGACGTGGACCGGGGCTCCTTCGACGTCGAGTCGTACTACGGCTACGGAAGCGGCACGGCGAGCGTCCTCACCCACTACGAGGTGCTGAACACCAGCCTCGCCTTCAGCCAGGACTTCGAGGTGAAGGCCGGCGAGCGGCTGGCCCTGAACACGGGCCTCCGCTTCGAGCAGCGGACCCTGCAGAAGGCCTACGCCACGGCGGTGGGGGGCGCGCTGCCCGCCGGTTCCCTGGGGGACGCCAACCACTTCTCCGTCTCGGACCGGGGACTCTACCTCCAGGCGCGCTTCACCCTGGGCGCGTCGAACCGGCTCTTCGCGGGGCTGCGCTCGGACCACAATTCGGTCTACGGCACCGCCACCACCGTGCGGGGCGGCTACGTCGGCAATTTCGGCCCCTGGGGCCTGAAGGCCCTCTACGGCCAGGCCTACCAGGAACCCACCGCGCGGCTCCTCTACGGCGCCACCTCCGGCACCGGCTCCAACACCGGGCTCCGTCCCGAGACCTCCAACACCACCGAGGTGGGCGCGAGCTACACGCGCTCCGACCTGAGCCTCACCCTCGCGGTCTACCAGGTGAACAACCATGGCCGCATCCAGAAGTTCGGCAACGAGGTGGTGAACAGCGGCGACCAGGAGGTCCGGGGCATGGACGCAGGCGTCCAGTGGCTGCTGCCGGTGCCCGGCGTGGACCAGTGGAAGGTGTGGGCCTACTATTCCCGCATCTTCAGCGCGGAGGACATCGCTGTCCACGCGGGTCCCGAACTGCGCACGCGGAGCGGCGACCTCGCCGACAACAAGGTCCTGGTGGGAACGACCCTGATCTTCAACCCGCGCCTCAGCGCGACCCTCACCGGGCGGATCATCGGGCCCCGGCCCACGGTGCTGAGCAACCCGGTCCGGGAGGTGCCCGGCTACGGGACGTTCGACCTGGCCCTCAACGGCCGGGATCTCTGGATAAGGGGGCTGGGCCTCTCCCTCCGGTTCGCGAACTTGGCGGGAAAGGCCTACTTCCACCCTGGCCTGAGGGATGCCGGCGCCGGGATCCGTCCCGGCGGATTCGATGCCGCCGGCCAGTGGATCGGATCGGGGGGCTACTACAACTCCCTGCTCCCCCAGTCCGGGCGCTCCCTGCAGGTCTCCGTGAACTTCGCCTTCTAGCCGGCGTCCTTCCCGAAGGCCCGCACGGCCTCCCAGGTGTCCCGGGTGGCCGTGCACCCGGAAGGGAAGTGGGCGGCGAAGTCGGCGCGGAACCGGGCGGTGTGCTCGAGGAGGTAGCGCTCGAGGTCGTCCGGGCCCTCCGCCTCGTAGCGCGTGCGGAAGCGGCCTTCCTCGGAGCGCTCGAAGCGGATGGTCCGGAAGCAGCCCGTGGCGAGGATCTCGGGGATGTGCTTTTCGAGCATGTAGCGCGAGAAGGCTTCGGCCCGGTCCGGCTCCACCGCCACCGTCACCTCATACACCGTCATGAGGCCTCCGCGTCCCCGGCGGATGGTCCTCCGGGACCGGCCGCCGGGACCGCCGGAAAGAAGACGGAGCAGCAGGTGCCGGTGCCTGAGGTGGATTCGAGCTTCACTGCGCCGCGGTGGCCCCGGACGATGCCCAGCACCGCCGGCAGGCCCAGGCCCCGGCCCTGGAATTTGGTGGTGAAGAAGGGCTCGAAGCACCGGGCGAGGGTCGCCTCGTCCATGCCCGCGCCGTTGTCCCGCACTTCCAGGCGCACGAAGACGCCGGGATCCAGCTCCTGTCCCGGCAAGGCCGCGGCGAGCTCCGGACCGGAAAGCTTCAAGGGTGTGGTGGTGATGCGCACCCACCCCGGCCGCTCGGCGATGGCTTCCGAGGCGTTGATGAGGAGGTTTGCGAGCACCTGCTGGATCTGGATGTGGTCCCCCTGCACCGCGGGCAGCTCCGGCGCCAGGTCCAGCTCCAGGGCCACGTTCCGGGGCAGGGTGACTTCCAGGAGCTGGAGCATCTCCCGGACTTCCATGCTCAGGTCCAGGTCGTCCTGGTGGAACTGGCCCCGGCCCGTGTAGGCGAGCAGCTGGCGGGTGAGGTCCGAGGCCCGGTGGGCCGCCTTCTGGATGGTCTGCACGTGGGCCCCGAGGGGGTGGTCCGGCCCCAGTTCCTCCATCAGGACCCCGGCATGGCCGAGCACGCCCATGAGGAGGTTGTTGAAGTCGTGGGCGATCCCGCCCGCCATCACGCCGAGGCTCTCCATCTTCTGGGCCTCGAAGAGCTGGCGCTCGAGGGTGGCCTTCTCCTCCGCCGCGCGCTTGGACTCCGTCCGGTCCCGGAGCACCACCTGGACCAGGATCCGTCCTTCCTTGTAGAGGGGCGCCACGCTCAGTTCCGTGTGGATGAGGGTTCCGTCCTTCCGGTAGGAGGTGAAGTCGAAGCCCCCGCTGCGGCCTTCCCGCCCCAGGCGCCGGAACATGTCCACGGCCTCCGACGTGGGCCGCCCATCGGGCTGAACTTCAGGGCTGGAGAACCCCGCCCGCTGCCCGACGATCTCCTCCCGGGAAAAGCCGAAGAGGGCGCAGGCCGCGTCGTTGGCCATGACCCAAGTGCCGTCGATCTCGCCGATGAGGATCGCCTCCGCCGCCTGGTCGAAGAGCTGGCGGTATTCCGCCTCCCGCGCGGCGACCTCCCCGAGGGCCCGGAGCCGGCTGAGGGCGAGGCCGGCGGAGGTGGACAGGCTGCGCAGAGTGTCGATCCGGTCCTCGCTGAGGTCGAGGGTGGGCTCATCGCCGAAAGTCCCGCCGAAGAGCGCGCCGACGGCCTCGCCGCCCTGGACCAGGGGCACCGCCACCAGGGACCGGTGCGGGACCTTGGCCAGGTAGGTGGCGGGGAACTCCGGAACGGACTGGCAGTCCGGGATCCAGATGGAGGACCGGTTCAGGTGCAGGTCCTCGCGCATGGGGTATTCGTCCAGGGGGATGGGAGCCTGGATCTCCTCGGCGGTGAAGCGCTCCAGCAGCTCCGGCGACCAGGCGGTGGTGAGGCTGGAGCGGGTGGCCGCATCGAAGCGGTTGTGCCACCAATGGGGCAGCCCCGTCAGGTTCCGGGCCCCCTGGAAGAGGGCCTGCAGCAGTTCCGCCTCATTCTGGGCCAGGGAGAAGGCCTGGGCGGCCTCGGACAGCAGGCGCGCCTGCTCCACGGAGCGGTGGAGCGCCTCCTGGGCGGCGAGGCGCTGGCGGATGTCCTGGATCACGCCGAGGATGGCGGGGCGCCCCTCGAAGTCCACCCGGGAGCCCTGGACCTCCACCGGCATCACCGTCCCATCCTTGCACCGGACGCGGAAGGTGGAGCGGATGGTGGAGACCTCCCCCTCGAGGCGGCGGCGCATGTTCTCCGCCACGAGGGGCATGTCCTCCTCGTGGATGACCGCCGTCACCGGCAGGCCGCTGCCGGAACCGGGTTCGTAGCCGATGAGGGCCTCCAGGGCCGGGCTGGTGTAGCGGAACACGCCGTCCTGGATGAGGTAGACCCCCTGCAGGCTCTCCTCCACCAGGGTCCGGTAGAGGGCTTCCGACTGGGTGCGCTGGGCCAGCTCCTCCTGCAGGCGGCGGTCCAGGTCCGCGCGGTCCAGGGCCAGGGCCGCGAGGCTGGCGAAGTACTCCATCTGGGCCATGGCCTCCGGGGAGGGCTCGCCCACCCTCCGGCTGGAGACCGTGAAGGCGCCCAGCACCTCGCCGCGATGCCCCTTCAGGGGGATCGATACGCCGGAATGGAAGCCGGCCTTGAAGAACCGCAACTTGGCCACTTCCGCCCTTGGGAAGGCCTGGATATCGGGAACGATGACCGTTTCCCCCCGGGCCGCGGCCTCCCCGCTGAGGGCCCGGCCATCCCCTTCCAGCGGCACTTCCTCGAAGAGCGCGACCAGGTCCGCCGCCAGCCCCGTGTGGGCCAGCCGGCGCAGCACCCGCTGCTTGTCCAGCCGGTAGATCTCGCAGGCGTCGATGTGAGGGGCGCCGGACACCATGTCCATGAGCACCCGGAGCAGGCGGTCGAAATCCTGGTCCTTGGCCACCTCCCGGGCGGCCGCCTGGAAATCCAGGAGCTGCCGGTTCAGCCGTCCGGTCCGTTCCACTTGGGCCTGGAGCTGCTTCTGGACTCCGAGGCGGTTCCAGGCGAGCGCCGCCACGCGGACCAGGTTCTGGAGGCTGGCGAACTGCGCGTCCGAGGGGTCGAGGGCGGCTTCGTCCAGGAAGGCCACGGCGAAGAGCACGCCCGCCACCCGGCCGTCCCCGAGGAGGGGCACGCCGAGGAA
>JBGASS010000482.1:0-2010 GCA_044229555.1 Holophagaceae bacterium | reverse complement strand
CCGTCAGCCCTTCAACCGTGCGGCCACCTCGCCGAGGGGCCAGGCCTCCTGGATGCCGGTCTCCAGGTGCTTGGCCGCGACGATGCCCTGCTCCAGCTCCCCATCCCCGAGGATCAGCACCAGCTTCACCTGGGTGCGGTTGGCCGTCTGCAGGGCCTTCTTGAGGCCACCGCCCCGGGTCTCCAGCTGCACGTCGCAGCCGGCGGCCCACCACGCCCGGACGAGTTCCAGGGACCGCGTCGAAGCGGCCTCCCCCAGGGGCACCAGGAGGGCGGGGCGGGTGGACCTGCTTTCGCCGTGGACCTTGGCCAGGACCGAGGCCAGCCGGTCGAGGCCCAGGGCCCAGCCGAAGGCGGGCACGTCGGGGCCGCCGAGCTGCTTCACCAGGCCGTCGTAGCGGCCCCCCCCGAGGAGGGCGCTCTGGGCGCCGAGGTCCGAGCTGAGCAGTTCGAAGGCGGTGCGGGTGTAGTAGTCCAGGCCCCGGACGAGCCGTGGATTCTCCTCGAAGGGGATGGCCAGCCGGGCCAGGAGCTCCTTGAGGCGGTCGTGGTGGCGCCGGGATCCCTCGTCCAGGAAGTCGGTGATCACTGGATGGCCCTCCAGGGCCGCCTGGCAGCCGGGCACCTTGCAGTCCAGCACCCGCAGGGGATTCTCGACGATGCGCCGGTGGCAGTCGCCGCAGAAGCGCGCCTCCGCTCCTGGAAGAAGGCCGGAAGGCGGCGTGGAAGGCCGGCCGGGATTCGGGGGTGCCCACGGAGTTGATGGAGGAGAGCTGCCGGAGGCCCCGGCGCTCGCTGGAAGTCGTGGAGCATGAGCAGGCTTTCCGCGTCGCTTTCCGGGCTCGCCACGCCGAAGCTCTCGGCGCGTCTGCCAGAACTGCCGGTAGCGGCTGCACCTGCATGCGCTCGTAGCGGAACATGAGACCGGCGTACAGAATCTGGCTAAGTCGCTGGGCCAGGAGCTTGTGCTCCACCATGGCCCGGACGACGCCGGCGGTGTTCTCCGGGCGCAGGGTGACGCTGCGGTTCCCCTTGTCGAGGAACTCGTACATCTCCTTGTTCACGATGTCGGAGCTGTCCCCCACGCTGCGCTTGAAGACTTCCGTGTACTCCAGGATCGGGGTGCGGATCTCCCGGTAGCCGTGGCGGGAGAAGGCCCGGGCGGCGGTATTCTCGATACGCTGGAACCATTCCAGCTCCGGCCCGAACAGATCCCGCATTCCCTTCACGGATGACGACGACATCATGAGACTCCGAAGCACCCTGCTGGTGCCGCTTCTCAGCCTAGCGGCCTGGCCGCTGGTTTCCCAAATCCCTAGCCCATCTCCGGAGCCGGCCGCACAGGTGGCCAAGGCCGAGCCCGCCAGGCCCGCGCCACGGCTGAAGGTCGCCGTGGATGCCGGCCACGGCGGAGAGGACCATGGGGCCAAGGGCAGGGGCGGGCTCCTGGAGAAGGAGGTCTCCCTGCGCCTGGCCCACGCCTTGGGGGAGCGGCTCCGGGACTTCGGCTACGAGCCCCTGTTCATACGGCCCGCCGACACCTTCATCCCGCTCTGGGACCGCGCCAAGGTCGCCAACCAGGCCGGCGCGGACCTCTTCGTGAGCCTCCACCTCAACGCCGCCCGGGCGCGGGGCGCCAGGGGCTCCGAGGTCTACTTCCTCTCCCTGGGGGAAGGCAACGTGGACGCGGAGACCCTCGCGGCGGAGAACGGGCCGGAACCTGCGACGCCTGGGGAAGCGGATGGCGTGGTGGCCTCCATCCTGGAGGATCTCGCCCAGAAGGCCTACCTCCAGGACAGCGAGAAGCTGGCGGTGGAGATCCAGATCCAGTTGAACCTCCTCGGCGGGATCAAGGAGCGCGGCGTCAAGCAGGCCCCCTTCGTGGTGCTGAAAGGCGCCGCCATGCCCGCGGTCCTCGTCGAGACCGCCTTCATCTCCAACCCGAAGGAGGAGGCCAAGCTCAAGGATCCAGTCTTCCTCCGGCGCGTCGCCGATTCCATCGCCCGGGGCA
>JBGASS010000021.1:4127-14599 GCA_044229555.1 Holophagaceae bacterium | reverse complement strand
CATGCGACCACTGCAGCGGCGCATACATGGCCTATGTCCGCGATTTCATCTCCGACGGGAAGAAGGAACACCCGAAGCTGTTGGACCGGAACAGGAGGTTCTGCCAACCGTGTTCCCATCCAGGATTCCTGGAATCCCAGCAGGTCCTGGGCATGGACACGTTCCTGGAAAGGCCGCCGACTTCCCTCCGCATCCGGAGAGGATGACCTCAGGAACGCCGGCGCCTGGCGCCACGAGGCCGTCCGCGGGGATCCAGGAACCCGGGACCCCAAGGCCGGCTCCAAGGCTTTTCAAATGCAGTCCCAGGGCAGATGTCGGTTCCCGATAGAGTCCCAGTATGACTTCCGATGCTGCCCTGAAGCCGCCGCCAGCCGCCGTCCGCTGGACGGTGCTGATCCTCATCAGCCTGGCCCTCTTCGGCAACTACTACGCCTACGATTCCATCGGCCCCCTGGCGGATTCCCTGCAGCGCCTGCTGGGCTTCACCGACACCCAGATCGGCACCCTCAACGCCATCTACAGCTTCCCCAACATGGTCATGGTGCTGGTGGGGGGCGTGATCGTGGACCGCGTGGGCACGCGGCTGGCCACGGTGCTCTTCGCCTCCGTCTGCCTCGTGGGCGCGGTGGTGACGGCCCTCTCGCCTTCGTTCAAGGTGATGGCCCTGGGGCGGCTGCTCTACGGCCTGGGGGCGGAGTCCATGATCGTCGCCATCACCGTGGCCATCGGCCAGTGGTTTGTGGGCCGCCAGCTGGGCTTCGCCTTCGGGGTGAACCTCAGCATCGCCCGGGCGGGCTCCTGGGCCGCGGACATCTCCCCCGCCTGGGCCAAGTCCTTCTACGTCCGGGGCTGGCAGCCGCCCCTCTGGCTCGCCGCGGCCCTCGCGGGCACGGCCCTCCTGGCCTCCCTCGCCTACTTCCTGGTGGAGCGCGATGCGGCCCGGAAATACGAACTCGCCGAAGCGGCGCCCACGGATCGCATCATCTGGGGCGACCTGGTGAAGTTCGACCGCTCCTTCTGGCTGGTGATGGGCCTCTGCGTGGCCTTCTACGCCGTGGTCTTCCCCTTCCGCTCCACCTTCGCCATCAAGTATTTCCAGCATGCCCACGGCCTGGGCCTGGAGGCCGCCGGCGCCATGAACAGCCACGTCTTCCTCGCCGCCATCTTCGCCACGCCCCTCTTCGGTCTCATGGTGGACCGCACCGGCCACCGCGCCCTCTTCATGGCCCTGGGCTCCCTCCTCCTCTTCGCGGCCTTCCCCCTCATGGCCTACACCCACGCCAGCCTCGCGTGGCCCACGGTGCTCCTGGGCATCGCCTTCTCCCTGGTGCCCGCGGTGATCTGGCCCGCGGTGCCCTACCTCGTGGAGGCCAAGCGCTTGGGCACCGCCTACGGCCTCATGACCATGCTGCAGAACATCGGGATGATGGTGTTCAACCTGGCGGCGGGGATGCTCAACGACGCCAACCGCGCCGGGAAGGCCAACCCGGGGGGCTACCTGCCCATGCTGTGGATGTTCGCCCTGCTGAGCCTGGCCGGCTTCGGCTTCGCGATGCTGCTGCGGCTGCGGGAGAGGGGGCCCGGGGGGCACGGGCTCGAACAGGCGAAGCCGGGAGCCTGAGGGCCATCACCGGGCCTCCGGCCGGTGCGGGGTCCGCGTGCGCCTGCGGCCCGACACCTTGGTCTATACTCCGAGGCACTTCCGTGAAGACCTGTTCCGCCTGCGCCTCGCCGCTCCCTCTGGCGGCCCGATTCTGCCCGAACTGCGGGGCGGATGGGGTGACCCACTCCGGCGTTGAAACCCTCGCCTTCGCGCCCGAACCGCCGCGGGCCACTGGGGCCGGAGGCTGGGGACCTCCCGGCCGGGAGGGGCTTGCCCCTGGCCAGCTGCTGGCCAGCCGCTACCGCATCCTGGGGCTGCTGGGCCGTGGCGGCATGGGGGAGGTCTACCGGGCGGAGGACCTGAAACTGGGCCAGCCGGTGGCACTGAAATTCCTGCCGGCCGGCGTGGAGTCTGATCCGGAGGCGCTGGAACGCTTCCACCGCGAGGTCCGGAATGCCCGACGGGTCTCCCACCCCCACGTGTGCCGGGTCCATGACATCGCGGAAGTCGAAGGCCGACACTTCATCTCCATGGAGTTCGTGGACGGCGAGGATCTCGAGACCCTGCTGCGTCGCATCGGCCGATTGCCGGAAGCCAAGGCCCTCGAAGTGGCACGCCAGATCTGCGCGGGCCTGCAGGCGGCCCACGACCAGGGCGTCGTGCACCGGGACCTGAAACCCGCGAACGTCATGATCGATGGGCGGGGCCGGGCGCGAATCACGGACTTCGGCCTCGCCGTGTCCGGCGCGGAGCAGGCCGGAGAGATCGCCGGGACCCCCGCGTACATGTCGCCCGAACAGCTGCGCGGGGAACCCTCCACGGCCCGCAGCGACCTGTACGCCCTGGGCCTCGTGCTCTACGAGGTCTGCACAGGCCGTCGGCCCTTCAAGGCTGCCAGCTTCGCCGAGTGGCAGCGTGCCCACTTCCACGACCAGCCCTCGAATCCCAGCCTCCATACCAAGGATCTCGACCCGGCACTGGAACGGGTGATCCTGAAGTGCCTGGAGAAGGAGCCGGCCCGCCGGCCCGCTTCCGCCGCCCAGGTGGCCGCGGCCCTCCCGGGCGCTGATCCCCTCGCCGCGGCCCTGGCGGCGGGTGAAACTCCCAGCCCGGAAATGGTGGCCGGTTTCGCGGAGGAGGGGACGGTGAAACCCGGGGTGGCCGCGGCCTGCCTGGTGGCCGCGGCCCTGCTGTTGTTCCTGTTCGCCGGGACCAGCCAGGCCAATCTCTATCGCCGCATCCCTTTCGAGAACCCCCGAAGTCCGAGAGCAGTGATCGGGGCCCAGGTCGTCGTTGGCGATGTGAAGGCCTCCAGCTATCCGGGCCTGGGGTTCGACATTGGACGAGTCCTACCTGGATTGGGAGGAGGATCCGACCGGCGCCCGCCCGGTGGAACCGGCTGGCATCGGGACAGCCCCTGGTTTATGGGTTCTGGTACCGCCAGAGTCCCCGTCATCTTGAACCCGTGAATGCCCTGGGCACCTCGGTCACCGCTGAAGATCCGCCATCCACCAGCGAGTGGAGGGCGGATCTCCTCCTGGACCCCCGGGGAAGGCTTGTCTCCCTCAGGGTCGTCCCTCCGAATTCCGGGCCTACCCTCGCGACTCCTCCGACGGCTTCATGGCCACGCCTGTTCCTGGCCGCCGGCCTTGATCCGGGCCGCTTCCAGCCGGCAGTTCCGTCCTGGACAACCCCGGTTGCCTCGGATCAGCGGATCGCCTGGGCGGGCACCTACGCCGATCAGGTCGATCTCCCCATCCGCATCGAGGCAGCCTCGTTCCAGGGCCATCCCGTCTATTTCCGCGTCGTGGCTCCCTGGGACCGACCCCCACTCGCAGCCCCTCCCGCCTTGGCCCCCAGCCGCGCGGTGGCTGCGACGATTCTCACGCTCATCCTGGGTACCTTCCTCTTCGGAGCGTTCCTCCTCGCGCGCCGGAATCTCCGGCTGGGACGGGGGGATCGGCGGGGCGCGAGAAGCCTCGCTTTGGCCGCGGCGGGGCTCGCCATCCTGCATGTCCTGCTGAGCACTGGCCGGCCTTTCACTCCACCCGGCGTCCTGGGCACCCTGCGCAACGCCCTGGCCTTGGGAACCCTGGTGGCCGCCGCGGTCGGGTTGGCCTACCTGGCCCTCGAGCCTTCCATTCGCCGCCAGCGGCCGCGCATGCTGGTCTCCTGGATGCGCATGCTGGAGGGGGATTTCCGGAATCCGCTCATCGGCCGGGATGTGCTCTTCGGCGTCCTGCTGGGCTTGGCCAACGCCGCGGCCTGGTGGCTGAGCGGATGGATGAAGGTGTGGGTCGGCAATCCGCTGCCGCCGAACCACTACCTGATTCCGCCGCTGCTAGGAAGCCTGCGGCAGGCAGCGGCGACCCTTCCCTCCTTCGTCCTGGTGGCCCTGCTGCAGACCTTCGTGATCCTGGTATTTCTCGTCCTGGCCCGGAAGCTGGCCCGGCGGGAATGGATCGCCGTCATCCTGCTCTGGGGCGCCTTCTGCGCGATGGAGATCCTGGCCTACAACCGCAGCGTGCCGGCCATCACCGCCACGGCGCTGAGCTGGGCGATCGTGATCTTCACCGTGGCGCGCCTGGGCCTCGTAGCGGGTGTGGTCGCTGGCCTCGTCTCCTCCCTGGTCATCCGGGCCCCTCTGACCCTGGACGCCTCGGCGCCCTATGCGCCGGTGGCCTTCCTCTGCCTCGGCGCCGCGCTCTTCCTGGCGATCTACGGGTTCAGGGTCGCCCAGGGTTCCCTCCCCCACCCCGCTTCGGGCATCGAGGACGAATAAGGTTGCGGAGCGGGGTCGGTGGGACAATGGAGCCATGCCCGGCCACCTCATCCTCGTCCCCACGCCCATCGGCAATCTTGGCGACCTCACCCACCGCGCCGTCGAAGTCCTGGAAACCTGCGACCTGGTGGCCTGCGAGGATACGCGCCGCACCGGCGGGCTGCTGGCCCACCTGGGCATCGAGAAGCCCCTGCAGCGCTTCGACGATCATGCCGGCGAGGAGGCCTACGCCCGCATCGGCCTCGCCCTCGCCAGCGGCCACGCGGTGGCCTACTGCTCGGACGCAGGCATGCCTGGCATCAACGATCCCGGCTTCGAGATCGCGCGCATGGCCCGGGCCGGTGGGGCCAAGGTGACGGTGCTGCCCGGCGCCTCCTCGGTGCTGCTGGCGGTGGTGGCCTCGGGCCTGCCCTGCCACGCCTTCAGCTTCCTGGGCTACCTGCCCTCGAAGGGCGAAGCGCGCCGCACCTTCCTGAAACTCATCGCCGCCCGGGAGGAAACGACCGTGGTTTTCGAGACGCCCCACCGCATCCATGAGGTCCTCGACGAACTCCACGGCCTCGTGCCCGAGCGGGAGATCGCCCTGGGCCGGGAGCTGACCAAGCTCCACGAGACCTGGTACCGGGGCACGCCGGAGGAAGTGCGGAAGGAACTCGGCAAGGAATCCCGGGGGGAGATGGTGCTGGTCATCGCCGGGGCGGATTCCAAGCGCACGGTCACCGAGGCCGCG
The DNA here is from genome assembly GCA_044229555.1 of Holophagaceae bacterium. GTDB lineage: Bacteria > Acidobacteriota > Holophagae > Holophagales > Holophagaceae > JADJVL01. Next base: position 9,484 of record JBGASS010000021.1, on the reverse strand, counting down.
GCGGCCTTCGACGGCCAGAGCCTGCCGGACTGGGCGCTGCGCTTCCTGGACGCCGCAAGGGACGGCGGCATGACCCTGCGGGAAGCCGTCAAGCCCTTGGCCCGGCACCTGGGGGCGAACGCATCGGATGTCTACAAGCTGGCCGCGGAGCGCTGAACCAGGCCCCCTCGAGGAACCGAATCGAACGCGGAGTCCCCATGCCCACCTTCCTCAAGATCGCCCTCTGGATCCTCGGCAGCCTGCTTGGCCTCGTGGCCCTGATCGCCCTCGTGGGCCTCTTCCTGCCCCGGGAGCACCGGGCGAGGGTCTCCCTCAGGCTGGCCAAGGCCTCCCCGGAGCAGGTGTGGACCCTCATCACCGACCACGCCCGAGATCCCGAATGGCGGCCCGACGTGAAGGCCACCACCCGCCTGGGGGACCAGGACGGCCACGCGGTCTGGAAGGACGACTTCAAGAACGGGCAGTCCATGAGCTACGAGACGCTTGAATCCGTCCCGCAGCAGAAACTAGTGCGGCGCATCGTGGACAGCGGGGGCCCCTTCGGCGGCACGTGGACCTACGACGTGAGGGCCGATGGCGCAGGCTGCCGCTTGACGATCACCGAGGACGGCTGGGTCTCCAATCCGGTGTTCCGGACGATCGGGAGCTTCTTCATCGGCCATCACGCGACCCTGGAGGCCTACCTCCGGAGCGTCGCGGCCCGGCTCGGGGAATCCGCCGCGCCGGAACGGGTGCCCGCCGGCGGGGCTTGACTTGACAAGGTCCATACGCAATCGTATGGGTGCCATGGATCCCTCGACGCGCCAGGACCGCCGCCTCGCCCTGCTGGTCCTCCTGGTCATGGCCTGCCACACGGTGGCGAAGGCGCGGCTGGGGACGCTCCCGGAACTCCTCTGGGGCTGCAACGTGGCGAGCTTCCTCATCGCCCTGGGGCTGTGGACCGCGCGGCCGCGGCTGGTGGGCGCGGCCTTCCTGTGGCACCTGGCGGTGGGGGAGCCGGCCTATGTCCTCGGCGCGGTGCAGGCGGGCCACACGGGCTGGACCAGCGTGGCCGCCCACACGGTCCCGGCCATCGCCGCGGCGCTCTCCCTGCGCCGCACGGGCCTGCCCCGCAGCGCGCCCTTCCTCGCCCTGGCCATGTTCCTCGCCCTGGTGCCCGTCAGCCACGGGCTCACGCCGCCGGCGCTCAACATCAACCTGGCCCACCAGCGGCTGGACTTCCTGCGGCGGGCCTTCCCGGGCCAGTGGGACTACCGCCTCGCCTTCAGCGCGGGGATGCTGGCCCTGCTGCTCCTGGGCGATCTTCTTTCGGCGCGGGTCCTGGGGCGGCCTGCGGGGCGGCCGGCGCCTTCGCCTTCAGCAGGCTGAGGGGGATCTTCTCCAGGAAGCGGAGCTCGCCGCCCTCGTCCCGGCATTCCAGCCGGACGAGGGGATCCGCACGGTTCCAGTCGACGCGCACCACGCCGAAATTGTCGCCCGCGGCCTGCATGGCCACCCGGGCGGGATCCGCCGCGCGGTAGCGGAAGCGGCCGCTGCCCTGGTTGAGGCCGCTGGAAGTGAAGTCGTAGAGCGGGTACCCGAGGCCCGCGTCCAGCACGCACAGCTCTCCGAAATGCCGGTCCCCGCTCAGGATCACCACGCCCTCGGCGCCGCGTCGCTTCAGGAGGTCGAAGAGGCGCTGGCGCTCCGCGGGGAGATTGCCCCACTTCTCCCACCCGTGGCCGTTGTTGACCACCTGCACGCTGGAGACCAGGAGGCGCAGTTCCGCCGGGACCCGCAGCTGCGCCTCGAGCCAGCGCCACTGGGCCTCGCCGAGCATCTGGGCCTTCGGGTCCGGGTCGGGGGTCCAGCGGCCCTGGACCTCGTCCTCGCCGCCGGGGCGCGGCTTCAGGGGGGAGCGGAAGGTGCGCGTGTCCAGGAGGATCACCTGGACGCGCCGGCCCGCCGGGCCGAAGACCTTCGCGTCGTAGAGGCCCGGACGCCCCCAGCGGGGCGAGGCGGCGGGCTCCTTCCAGAACTGGAGGAAGAGGCGCTGGCTGTCCTCCTTCTTCGGATAGTCCCCACCGCCGTCGTTGGCGCCGAAATCGTGGTCGTCCCAGGTGGCATAGATGGGCACCGCCGCGCGGAAGCGACGGAACTCGGGGATGCGGGCCAGGCGCGCGTACTCCTTGGCCATCTCGCCCATGTCCTCGGTGTCGCAGTAGATGTTGTCCCCCAGGGCCAGGAAGAGCTGGGGCCTCTGGGCCTGGATGGCGGTCCAGACGGGCTGGGGCTTGTGCTGCTCCGCGCAGCTGCCGAAGGCCACCACCGAGAGGGGCCGCCCCTGGGCCGGGAATGGCTTGGTCTGGGCCCCCAGGATTCCTGCCAGCCCGAGACACGCCAGCGTCCGCAGCAGATTCATGAAGACCCCCGCCGAATGGTAGCGTGGACCCATGGGCTTCCCGGATCACGAGCTGAAGGCGCTGCGGGCCATCGTCGACGCCTGCGGCCGCCTCCACGCCCGCAACCTGCTGGCGGCGGCGGACGGCAACGTCTCCTTCCGCTTCTCGGACGCCCGCATCGCCATCACGCCCACCGGCGTGAGCAAGGCGCGCATGGCCCCGGAGGACATGGCCTTCATCACCCTGGACGGGGAGATCCTCTCGGGCCGGCCCAGCGGCGAGCGCCTCATGCACCTCGCGGTCTACGCCGCCTGCCCCCCGGCCCGCGCCGTGGTCCACGCCCACCCGCCCACCGCCATCGCCTGGAGCCTCGCGCGGCCCGGCCTCGACCACCTCCCGGACGAGGCCATGCCGGAAGTGATCCTCGCCGCGGGGCGCATCCCCGTCGTGCCCTACGCGCGGCCCGGCACGGGCGCCATGGGGGAGGCGCTGCTCCCCTTCCTGCCGGAGCACCGCCTGATGATCCTCGCCCGCCATGGCGCGCTGTGCTGGGGCGAGAGCCTGGAGGAGGCCTATCTCGGAATGGAACGCCTCGAGCACGCCTGCCAGATCCTGAAGTCCGCGGAGGAGCTGGGGGGCGCGACGGCCCTGCCGGAGGAGGAGCTGGCGGCCCTGCGGGCCTTGCGGGCGGCCCAGGGGCCGCGGCTGCTCTGAGCCGGAGGGAGGCCGGATGAAGGATCTCGAATCCCTGGCGCTGAAGGTGGAAGGCGGCCGCCTTCGGATCCTCGACCAGACGCGGCTGCCCTTCGAGGAAAGGTGGCTGGACGGCGCGGATCCCCGGGCGATGGTGGGCCACATCCAGCGCCTCGCCGTGCGGGGCGCGCCCCTCATCGGCGTGGCGGCGGCCCTCTCCCTGGCGGCCTCCGCCGAGTCCGGAGCCTCCGGGCCAACCCTGCGGGCGTCTTGCGTTGAACTCAGGAACGCCCGTCCCACGGCGGTGAACCTCATGGCCGCCATGGACCGCATGAAGTCCTTGCTGGACAAGGGTGGAGCCGTGGCGGACCTCGTGGCGGAGGCCGAAGGGATCTTCGACGAGGACGTGGCCCTGTGCGAAGCCATGGCGCGTCATGGCATGGGCCTGCTGGCGGAAGGCGAGGCCGTCCTCACCCACTGCAACTCCGGCGGCCTCGCCACCGCCGGCATCGGCACGGCCCTGGGCGTGATCCGCCGGGGCTTCGAGAAGGGGAAGGTGTCCCACGTCTTCGTGGACGAGACCCGGCCCCTGCTCCAGGGAGCGCGGCTCACCGCCTGGGAGCTGAAGGCCCTGGGCATCCCCTTCACCCTGCTCACGGATTCCATGGCGGCCCTCCTGCTGCGGGAGGGCCGGGTGTCCCGGGTGCTGGTGGGCGCGGACCGCATCGCCCGCAACGGCGACTTCGCCAACAAGGTGGGCACCTACGGCCTGGCCGTGCAGGCGCGGCACCATGGCGTCCCCTTCCATCCCGTGGCGCCGGGGACCACGGTGGACCTGGCCTGCCCCAACGGCGGCCAGATCCCCATCGAGGAGCGGAAGGCCGAGGAGGTGCGCGGCTTTGGCGAGGTCCTGTGGGCCCCGGACAGCGGCGTCTTCAACCCGGCCTTCGACGTGACGCCGGCGGCGCTGGTGACCAGCCTGGTGCTGGACCGGGGGGTGGTGGCGGCCGGCACGGACCTGGCCGTCGCGGCTCAGGCCTGACCGGGGAAGTGCCTGCAGAGAACGATGACCCCAGGAACCATCCTGGGGTCATCGGGCCTGGGGTCCTCGGGTGATGGGGCCGGCCTCAGCGGCAGGCGCCCAGGGTCTTGGTCTCGCCGTTGATGGTCACGGTGCCGCAGGGCAGGCCGAAGACCAGGGTGGCGGAGCGGGAGCCCCGGGTGAGGGCCAGGGTGCCGGAGACCGGGTGGCAGCAGCCGGTGCCGCGGTCCCAGAAGAGGGGCGTGTCCTTGCTGATGGTGCCCGAGGCGCCTTCCCCGGCGGCAGCGGCCTGGGGGGTGAGGCTCCAGGTGCCCCACAGCTTCCGCTGGCCTTCGACGGAATGGTCGGCGGTCAGGCTGCAGGCATAGCTGAAGGCCACGGTCCTGGTGCCGTCGCTGAAGGTCTTGGTGAAGCCGGGTTCGGCTGTGAGGGTCGCCACCTTGGTCGCTGGATTGCGGAGGATGTCCTTGACGCCATTGATGGTCCAGCTGCGGCCCTCCTTCGTGCCCACCATGTTCTGGTTGTCGTGCTTCACGAGGACGGACCCGTCCGCGTTGGTCTGCCACGAGATGACGATGGCGCCGTTCCAGGTCCAGCCGTGGGGGCCCGTGCAGTTCACGAAGGTCCACTTCACCGAGGTCGGCGTGATGGGGGTGGAGGTGGCGCAGGCGGGGGCCGCGGGGTAGGTGAGGGCGAGGGCTTCGCCCGCCGGCTCGACGGCGGGAAGCGAGGCTTCGGCTGCCTGGTTGTTCTCCATATCGAGGAAGGCGGCGGTGTAGTTCTGGGCTTCGGCGGTGTCCAGCTTGGCGCTCTGGGCCGGGGTGCCGTCGGCCTTGCCGCCGCAGGCCAGGATCCCGACGAGGATCGCCGGGGCGAGATGGATGATGCGCGCGTTCATGGGGCTCTCCTTGAGGGGTCACGGAGATAGACCGGGTCCGGGGCCGCGGGTTTAAGGGTGGGTTTCATGGGGGTCGCGGGTTCCCGCGGATGTGACGGCGGGCACAGGCGGTCCGCGCCCGGGCTCAGGCGGGGCCGAGGCGCTTGCGGACCAGCTCCTCCACCACCTCGCCGCCGACGACGTGCCTCTCGATGATCTCGTCCACCCGGTCCAGGCCCACGTGGGCGTACCAGGCGCCCCCTTCGGGGCCGTAGACCATCACCGCCGGGCCGATCTGGCAGAAGCCGATGGAGCCGCAGTGCACGCAGGAGACCGACCCGGCCCGATCCCCCTTCCAGAAGAG
>JBGASS010000021.1:0-4096 GCA_044229555.1 Holophagaceae bacterium | reverse complement strand
CCAGAAGAGGAGGTTCTGCTCGATGAGCCGGGCCCGGAAGGCTTCCAGCACCGCTTCGCTGCCGCGGGAGGCGCAGGCCTTGGCGGTGCATACGAAGACCTGCCGGGTGATGGGGGCGTCCATGAGGGGCGTGACGGCCCGGTCGGCTTCGGGGTCGGGCGCGGGTTGGAGGGGCGGGCGGTCCATGGTCCAGTATCGGTCAGATGACCTCGAGGTAGCGGCAGGGCCCCGGCGCCGCGCCTCCTTCGGGGATCCAGGCGCAGGCCTCCGCCTGGGCCAGCCGCACCAGGTCGCCGGAACCCTGCGAAGCCAGGGGGACGAGGGTCCAGCCTTCCCGCCGGCAGGGCTGCAGCAGGGGCCGGTCGCCCGGATTGGCGACGGCTTCCGCCAGTTCGCCGGCCCGCCAGGGATCAGGTTCCGCCGTGCCTTCCAGCCGCGCCAGCACCGCCGGCAGGAAGAGCAGGGCGTTGAGGTAGGCGGAAAGGGGATTGCCCGGCAGGCCGAGGATCACGCGGTCGCCCTCCGGATGGGGCAGGAGGGCCGCCAGCATGGGCTTGCCGGGCTTGAGGCGGAGCTTGTGGAAAAGGATCCGCGCGCCGAGCTGCCGCAGCACGCCGGGCAGATGGTCCTTCTGGCCCATGCTCACGCCGCCGCTGGTGAGCAGCACGCGGATTCCCCCCAGGTCCTGCAGGCGGGCTTCCAAGGCCGCGGGATCGTCCGGGAGGCTCGGCAGGCGGCGCGCGTCGGCGCCGAGGCGGTGGGCCAGGGCTGCCAGCATGGGGCCGTTGGAGTCCCGGATCTGGTGGGGTCGGGGATCCGTGGTGAGCTCGTCGCCGGTGCTGGCGACGCCCACCGGGATGCGCTCCAGGCCCCGGGGGGCGGCGCCGACCTGGGCCTGGAGGCCGAGGCGGGCCGCGGTGAGGGGCGTGCCCGCTGGGAGCAGCAGGTCGCCGGCCCGGGTCTGGCTGGCGCGGCGGCGGACGTGGTCGCCGGGTTTCGGGGCGGCCTCGAGGTGGATGAGGCCGGCCTCCTCCCGGATCCGCTCCACGGGAACCACGGCATCGGCGCCGGCGGGCAGGGCCGCGCCGGTCATGATGCGGACGCATTCGTCCCGGTCCACGCCGAGTCCGGCGGGATCGTCGCCGGCGTGGAGGGTGCCGGCGAGCCTCCGCGGCCCGACTCCATCGGCGGAGCGCAGGGCCACCCCGTCCATGGCGCTGCGGTCCAGGGCGGGATCGTCCCGGTCCGCGCGCACCTCCGGATGCGGAACCGTCGGCAGGGCCCGGCGCAGCAAGTCCAGGGCTTCGTCGAGGGGCAGGAGGGTCTCGGCCATCCCTGGAGTCTACTTCCCCGCTCAGCTTGCGAGGGCCTCGTAGGCGCGTTGCAGCAGCCCCCGCCAGCCCAGCAGCCGGATGCCCTGCTTCTCCACCCGGGCGAGGCCCCAGCACACTTCCTGCCGTCCCTCCACGTTCCGATGGTCCGAATCCTCGGTCTGCCGCAGCCAGTCTCCGGGGCCGAGGTAGTGGCTCTCGTCCTCGGCGTGGCCGTGGAGCACGAGGAAGTCTTCGCCGCCCCGGTGCACGTGGTCCGGGAAGCGCCGGCCCGGAGGCAGGACCATGAGGAGGAGGCGCGAGCCGGTGCTGGGATCTTGGATCAGTTCGGCGGTCCGGCAGCCCTGGAGGAGGGTGCGGTTCCAGCTCCAGGCCGCCTCCTCCGGGAGTTCCGCCCGGAGGGCTTCCGGAAGGTAGGGCGCCTCGGCCACCGGGCCCGTCGCCTGGATGGCCTCGTAGGCCTGGACCATCAGCCTCAGGGTGCGGTCCGCGTCGGGCTGGGCGGCGGCGGCCAGGGCGGGGCCCGGAGCGGGATGGGTCGGAGGGACCGGCGCGCGGGGGGACCGGCGGGCCAGCCGGCCCAGGGCCCCGGCGAGGGCGGCCTGTTGCTGGGCCAGGGCTGTGGCCGAGGGGATGGTGGGTTCCGCCTCCTTCACCAGGGGGCCCAGGAGGCCCGGCAGGGCCTTCAGGGAGGCCATGAAGGCCCGGCAGGTGCGACAGAGGCCGAGGTGGGCCCTCATCCGCAGGCTCAGGGTGGAGGAAAGGCCGCCTTCCAGGTGGTCGGTGGCGAAGCGGGTGACGTCCGCGCAGCTCAGGATCGGATTCATGCGGAGACTCCACCGCCGCGGACCTGTTCCGCGTAGACCGCCAGGCAGCCCCGCAGGCCCAGGCGGGCCCGGTGCAGGCGCTGGCGCACCAGGTCCCGGCTGATGCCCATGTGGCGGGCGATGTCCTCCGTGTCCCAGCCCTCCAGGTCCTTGAGGATGAACACGGCCCGCTGGTCGCTCGAGAGGCGGTCCAGGCCCTCCTGGACCCGCTCGCGCAGCTGCCGTCCCTCCGCCATGGCCAATGCCTCCGCCTCTTCCTTGAAGCCCAGGACGGACTCCACATTCCTGTGATGCCCGTCGTCCTCGAAGCGTGGCATGAAATCTTCGACGGAATCCTCGCGGCGGCGCAGCCGGGAGCGGCGCAGCATGAGGGCCTCGTTGATGCAGACCCGGTAGGCCCAGGTCGAGAATTTACTCTTGCCTTCGAAGCGGCTCAGCTGGGAATGCATGGCGATGAGCGCTTCCTGCAGGGCGTCCTGGGCATCGGCGGGATCCCCGAGGATGCGCAGGATGGCGGAATGGAACATCCCCAGGGAGGGCTGCACCAGGACGGCGAAGGCCTCGCCGTCCCCGGACAGGGCCCGGGCCAGGAGCTGTGATTCGGTTTCCAGGGAGGACACCTGGACGAGTCTACAAGCCTCGGGGTCGGTCCGGCCTCCCGCCGCCCGTGTCCAAGCCGGGAATAAGCGCTCCGGGAAAAAGCGTGATCCAGGTCATGGTGCGGCCGGGTCCGCCGGGTAGACATCACACATGCCACCGGCTACCAGCCTTCCCTGTCCTTCCGGGCCCGCCGCCAGGCCCGGCCATCGCCGCCCTCGCACCCGGAGGATCCGATGAAGATCTGCGCCCCCATCGCCCTGGCCTTGATCACGGCTTCCCCCGCCGGAGCCCAATCCGCCGAGGGGCTGTTGAAGGAGGCCTACGCCGCGATTGATGCCAAGGATGGTGCCAGGGCCCTGAACCTCGCCGAACAGGTTCTCCGCCAGGATCCCCGCCGCGCGGAAGCCCTGGCCGTGAGGGGCGCCGCCAAACGCCTGCTGAAAGACATGAAGGGCGCCCTCGAGGACTACGACCGCGCCCTCGCGCTGGACCCGGCGGCCCACCGGGCCTATGGCGGGCGGGCCCTGGCCAGGCTGGGGTTGAAGGCCTACGGGGAAGCCCTCCGGGACGCGGAGAAGGCGGTAGAACTGAACCCGGACTACGCCCGGGGCTGGAACATCAAGGGGGACATCCTCCTGGAGCAGAAGCTGCACCGGGAGGCCTTGGCGGCCTTTGAAAGGAGCCTGGGCCTCGTCGCGGCCTATGCCCCCGCGCTCCACGGCCGGGCGCGGTGCAAGGCGAACCTCGGCGATCCGGCCGGAGCGGTGAAGGACTACGATGCGGCGCTGCGCCTCGATGCCGCTCTGCCCAGCGCCCACTACAACCGGGCCCTGAGCCGGGAAGCCCTGAAAGACTTCCGGGGCGCGGACGAGGACTATACGGTCTCCATCGAGCGTGGCCACCGGGTCCCCGAGGCCCACTACCGGCGCGGCCTGGCCCGCCGCTCCCTGGGCGACCTGGAGGGCGCGCGGCAGGACTGGAACCGCGCCCTGGCCCTGGATCCCAAGCTCACGGCCGCGGGGCAACGGTTGGCGGAGCTGGAGGCGCCCAGGACCGCGCCGGCCTCAGCCAAGGTCGTGCCGGCCACCGCCCTCGGCGGTGCCTTTCCGGGCCTCGCCCTCCAGCTGCCGGTCCTGAAGCGCCCCGCGGGGGACCTGTGGGTGAAACCGTCCCTGGACCAGGTGCGTCTGGCGAGCCAGGCCCAGGTCCTGGCGGTCGCGGCCACTGATCCCGCCCCGGAGCTGCGGGCCCTGCCCCTGGCGGAGCTGGGCTTCGCCCAGGAAACCCTGGCCACCCTGGCCGGTCCCCTCGCCCCGGAGCAGGCGAAGGCCTGGGCGA
>JBGASS010000020.1:4764-14966 GCA_044229555.1 Holophagaceae bacterium | reverse complement strand
CATGAGCGGCTACACGAAGGAGGGCATGCCCCTCTGGAACCGCTACAGCACCGCCGCGGTGGCCCACACGCTGAGGGTCTACGGCCGCTACACCTTCGACTATCCCTACCCCGTGGCCATCAGCTGCCTGGGCCTGGGGGGCGGCGGGGGCATGGAATACCCGATGCTCTGCTTCAACGGTCCCCGGCCCGAAAAGGACGGCACCTACAGCGAACGCACCAAGCAGGGCCTCGTGGGCGTGGTCATCCACGAAGTGGGCCACAACTTCTTCCCCATGATCGTGAACAGCGACGAGCGCCAGTGGTCCTGGATGGACGAGGGCTTCAACACCTTCCTCCAGTACCTGGCGGAGAAGGAGTGGGATCCGGACTTCCCCACCACCCGCAGCATCGTGCAGGGCATCACCGACTACCTGAAGTTCCCGGACGCGACGCCCATCATGACCCAGAGCGACGCCGTGAGGCACTTCGGCCCCAACGCCTACCAGAAGCCCGCGGCGGGCTTCAACATGCTTCGCGAGACCCTCATGGGCCGGGAGCTCTTCGACCACGCCTTCAAGGAGTACGCCCGGCGCTGGAAGTTCAAGCGGCCCCAGCCCGCGGACTTCTTCCGCAGCATGAACGACGCGTCGGGCCTGGACCTCGACTGGTTCTGGCGGGGCTGGTTCTTCACGACCCTGGCGCCGGACCTGGCGGTGGAGAACGTGGAGCTCTTCCGCATCAGCGACGGCGATCCCGCCAAGGCCAAGGCGCGGCAGAAGGAGGCCGACGAACGGAAGGACCGGAACATCTCGAAGCAGCGGGACCAGGCCCTCATCCCCCCGGGCGGCGTCGAGAAGGCCCAGGGCATCCAGGACTTCTACACCGACGGCGCCTACGACCGCTACGCCGTGACCCCCGCCGACCGGCAGAAGGTCGAGGCGATGGTCAAGACCCTGGGCGCCGACGAGAGGGAGTGGCTGGGCTTCCGGAAGAACATCTACCGCATCACCTTCCGCAACGTCGGGAAGTTCCCCATGCCCATCCTCGCGAGGCTGGAGTTCAAGGACGGCAGCAGCGACGTGCTGCGCCTCCCCGCCCAGGCCTGGCTGCAGAACGAAGACCGCTTCTCCAAGCTCTATGCCACCGACAAGGAGCTGACGGGCGTGGAGCTGGACCCCTTCCAGGAGATACCCGACATCGACCGCGGGAACGACGCCTACGCGCGGCGCATCGGTCCGGCACAGTTCCTGAACATCGGCCGCACGCCACCCCGGCAGCCCAATCCCATGCAGGAGCCGAAACTCCTGGAAGGCGGGAAGAAGGCCGAGGAGAAGAAGCCGGAGGCCGCCCGCTGAACCGGGAGCTCCGCATCACGTTGGAGTGGCAGGGCCTGCCCCGGACGGCCCTGCTGCGCCTTCCGGCGGGAAATCCGGGACCGGTGCCGGTGATGATGGCGCTGCACGGCACCGGCGGAACGCCGCGCCTCATGGCCCGCATCACCGGCTTTGCGCAGCTCGCCGACCGCGAAGGCTTCGCCCTCGTCCTCCCCGCGGCCCTCGGCCGGCCCGGCCGGGAGGAGGCCGCCACGGGCGCGGCCTGGAACGCGGGGCCGGGGCTCGGCTGCCCGGACCATGCGGAAGCCGATGACACGGGCTTCCTCCGGGCCCTGGCGGCGCACCTGGCCGCCACGCAGCCGGTGGACGCGCGGCGGATCTACGTCTGCGGCCTCTCCAACGGCGGGCGCATGGCGGCGCGCCTGGCCCTGGAGGCCTCCGACCGCTTCGCCGCCGCGGCCCTGGTGGCGGGGGCCTGGGACGGCCGCGGCGACACCCCCGGGCGGCCCATCCCCGTCCTGATGATCCATGGCACCGCCGACCGCCATATCCCCTACGAGGGAGGGCGCGGCGCCCTGGGCCGGGCGGTGGAGAACCTGCCGGTGCGGGAACAGTTCCTTCGTCTCGCGGCCCTCCTGGGCTGCGAAGGCAAGCCCCGCCGGCGCTTCCGTGGCCCCTTCTTCCGGGACGCCTTCCGCCACGCGGGGGTCCGCCACGCGGGGGCCGACGCGGAGGTCGCCCTCTGGACCCTTCCCGGCGAGGGCCACGCCTGGCCCGGAGGCCGGGCCTGGTCGGCGGCGGCGGACGCGCCGACCCCGGATTTCTGCGCCTCGGAGGAGATCTGGTCCTTCTGCGCGCGATACTCCTTGCCATGAGGTTCCGCGCGTCAGCCCTCGGCCTGGTGGCGGTGCTCGCCGCCGCCCACGACTATCCGGTGACCTACGGCGTGCTCACCGTGGGAAAGGGGAAGGCCGCCTTCCGCCTCCGCCTCACCCAGCACCATGTCCAGCCGGAGCTGGAGGCCTTCGCGGGCCGGCGCCTCGCCCTCAAGGACGCGGACGTCTTCGAGCCCGCCCTGCTGGAGGCCTACTTCAAGGACCGCGTGGCGCTCCTGGACGCCCGGGGCCGGAGCCTTCCCTGGAGGGTGGTGAAGCAGGAGCTGGACGCCTTCGACCTCGTCGTCACCCTGGAGGCGACCTTGACGTCCGTGGCGGGCGCGCGGCTGCGGAACGTGCTCTTCTTCGACCGGAACCCCGCCCAGCAGAACCTGGTGACGGTGGAGGGCCTCGGCCCCCGCACGGGGCTCACCTTCGACGCCCGCCATCCCGTGCTGCGCCTGGGCGGGGCGGCGCCGTGAACCCCCTGCTCCAGGCCCTGGCGGGGCTCGGGTCAGGCCTCTGCGGGGGCGCCCTCAGCGGCATGTTCGGCATCGGGGGCGGCGTGGTGCTGGTGCCCCTCCTGGGCCTCGCCCTGGGCTTGAACCAGCACCAGGCCCAGGGCGTGACCCTGGCGGCCATGCTCCTGCCCAACGGGCTCCCGGCCGTGCTCCACTACCGGAAGGCGGGGGTGCCCATCCTCTGGAACCTGGTCGCGATCCTCGTCCTGGGCTTTCTTGCGGGGGTCTACGGCGGCAGCGTCCTGGCGAACCGCATTCCGGAGGCCCCCCTCCGCTGGGGTTTCGCGGGCCTGCTCGCCCTGATGGCCGCCCGCATGCTCCTCGTCCGCGGCGCTTCCGCCGAGACCCGGCGGCCCCTGGAGGCCGTGTCTCGGCCCTGGCTGGCGGGGCTCTGCATCGGAGCCGTTGGCGGCATCGCGTCGGGCCTGCTGGGGATCGGCGGGGGCCTCGTCATCATCCCCCTGCTTTCGGTGTGGCTGGACATGCCCCAGCACCAGGCCCAGGCCACGAGCCTTGCCGTGATGCTGCCTCCGATCTTCCTGCCGGGGGTGGTGGTCTACGCCGCCCAGCGGGGCCTGCCCTGGCCCATCCTCGGGGGCGTGGCCGCGGGCTTCATGGCGGGCGCCTTCCTCGGAGCGCGGGCCGCCACATCGGTGAAGGGCCCGGCGCTGCGGGTCGTCTTCGCCGTCGTGATGGTGGCCATGGGGGCCCTGCTGCTCCTGCGCTGAAGGGCGAGGGCCGGCCTACAGGAAGCCCAGCCGAGGATAGTTCGCGCCGAGGATCTGGTCCGTCACCGTGGCGCTCTGGCCCAGCCAGCGTTCCAGCAGGGTGGCGTAGAGGCTGCGGAAGTCGGTGGTGAACTTCATGTTCCCATTGGCGTCCAGGTCCGCGAGGTTCGGGTAGCCGCTGCCGTAGAGGCCGCCCTTGAGCTTCTTGCCGACGCAGAAGGAGAGGGCGGCGGTGCCGTGGTCCGTGCCGCCGTTGTTCTCCTGCACCCGGCGCCCGAACTCGCTCCAGGTGGCGATGAGCACGCGGTCCTGGGCGGGGCCGGCGGCAGTGGTGATGGCGGCGAGGTCGTCGTAGAAGGCCTTGATGGCGCCGCCCAGGGCCCGCTGCAGGTTGGGATGGTCGGTGGCCTGGTTGCTGTGGGTGTCCCAGCCTCCCAGCCGTGCGTAGTAGACCTGGGTGGGCAGGTCGCTGGCGATCATCTGGGCGATGAGCTTCAGCTCGTTGGAGAGGCTGGCGGTGAGGTTGCCCCCGTTGAGGTTCTTCACCGGATAGGCCGCCTCACCGGGGTAGGGCACGGAGGGCGTGCGGGCCTTGATGAGGGTGTTGAACTGGGCCTGGGCGTCGTAGAACTGCTTGCCGGACCCGCTGCAGGCGGCGTAGGCCTCCAGGCTCACCGGGTCCGTGCCGGCGGTGCTGAGGCTCTGGAGCCAGCCCGTGGAGAGGGTGTTGGCGGCGGCGAGGGCGTCGGTCCGCAGCAGGTAGCTGGGGTAGACGAAGCCCGTGGAGCCCGTGATGGAGACGAAGGACTGGGCGTGGCCCTTCAGCATGATGGGCGGGATGGATTCCACCACCACGCCCTTCAGGACGTCGCTCGCGTTGAAGACCTTGTCCGCCCAGCGCCCCAGCCAGCCGGTGCCGTCGGGGGTGGCGGCGCCGTAGCCCCAGATGTCCTTGGCGGTGAAGTGGCTCAGGTTGGGGTTGGGCATGCCGATGCCGGGGATCCAGGCCACGAGGCCGGCGGCCTGGAGGGCATCGAAGCCCGTCGTGTCCTTGTTGAGCCCGATGCCGCTGCCCAGGTCCGTGGTGCTGGCGGCGTCGATGCGGAGGCTGGAGCGCTTCGACTGGTAGGCCGCGAGGTTCGCGCCGGAGGTGGGGGGGGCCATGCTCAGCCAGTCGTTGCCCCCGTCGATCTGCACGATGACGAGGATGGGCGCCGCCGGCGGCGGGTTGCTGCCGCCGCCCCCGCCGTTGTTGCCGCCGCCGCTCGAGGAGGAGGAGCCGCCGCCCCCGCCGCCGCAGGCGCTGAGCCCCGCGAGGGCCGCACCGCCGGCCAGGCCGGTCTGAAGGAAGGATCGCCGGGTGGTCATGGGGCCTCCTCAGGTGAGCTGGCTGGCGGGGGAGCAGAGGATCAGGTAGGCCAGGCGCCGGGCGGCGGTCTGTCCCGTGGCGTCCCAGGCGAAGGCGCCGGGGAAGAGGGCGGCGAGCCAGCCATCCCGGACCGTGGCGGGGATCGGCGCCGGCTGCAGCAGGGCCGACAGGCGGTTGTAGACGTCCAGGCTGGAGGCGGGCGCGACGGGGAACCAGGTGGCCACGCTGCTGGGGAAGAGGTCGTAGGTGTTCCCGGCGTAGGGCACGTTCTCGCCGATGGCGAGGGCCGCGGCGAACTTGCCCCGGTAGCGCATGGCGTTGCTGTTGATCCAGCCCAGGTGCTCCGCCCAGCCGTTGGGGCCGTCGGCGTCCAGGAAGCGCATGCCCGCCTGCTCGAAGCCCACGTTGGCGAAGAGCATCCAGGCGGGGTAGCGGTAGGGCGCCGTGGCCGAGGCCTGGGCGAAGGGCAGGGCCAGGGCCCGGGCGGCCCGCACGATCCAGGAGATGGGCCCCTCCGCCAGGGTGTAGCGGTGGGCGGCGTCGTAGAAGTACGCCGACTTGAAGAGGGCCTTGAAGACGGCCCGCAGATCGAAGTTGAGGGACCGGATCAGGGCCGCCAAGTCCTGGAGGGCCGTCGCGCTCGCGGACGGCGTCACGAAGGCGAGGAGGATGCGCTTGGCCAGGAATTCTGAGCACTGGGTGGCCCGCAGGGCGGGGATGGCCCGGACGATGTCGGCGCCGTAGGCGGTGGCGGCGCCGACGTTGAAGGTCTGGCCCAGGAAATTGACGGTGCCCGTGTAGTGGATGTTGGGCAGGGTGGGCCGCAGGCGCCCCGTGTAGTCGTGGCCGTCGGGATTGCTCTGGCCGCGGTAGACCGCGAAGGTGCCGGACTTCGGGGACGGGATCTGGTTGAGGGGGAAGACCTCCAGATCGGCGGTCTTCACCGTGAAGCTCCACCCCGTGAGGGCCTTGGCCAGCTCGGTGATGTCGGTCTGGTTGTAGCCGTTGTCGACCCCGAGGCTGTAGAGCTCCATGACCTCCCGGGCATAGTTCTCGTTGGGGATGGCGTTGTTGGCGGGCTGGGGGATCTGGTTCAGCACCGAATCCAGCCACATGCTCATGGCGGGATCCTGGCTCACCCGGACCAGCAGGTCGGCGAAGCTGTCCAGGCCGTGGTCCCGGTAGAGCTGGATGAGGTTCATCACCAGGCCGAGGCTGCGCACCTTCTCGAAGCCGGTGGCGAAGAAGTTGTGCCAGAAGAGGGCGAGGCGCTCCTGGAAGGGATAGGGCGAGTACTGCATGCGCCAGGCCCACTGGGACTGGCCATTCTGGGCCTGGCGCCAGGAGTCCAGCCGGTAGGGATGGGGGGCCGGATCCGCGGGGATGCCCTGGCTGTTGGGGACCTGGCTGTTGGCGGGGACCGGGGGGTAGCTGACCGGGTCCGCGTTGGCGTTCAGCGCCGTGTTGAAGGCCGCGAAGCTGGCCCCGGTGCCGTCCACCCAGGCGTCCACGGTGGCTCCCACCGGCTGGGCGGCGAGCTGGGCGGCGAGCTCCGGGGAGATGCCGAAGCCGGCCCTCCGCGCGAGATGCATGACGTCCGCGGAGGTCCAGGACGTTTTCGGGGCGTCGAAGGTGGCCATGGGTCCTCCGGGGGGAGTGCTGGATCGTGCCGCGTCGCGGCTGGAGCCGGTGAGTTCAGGTTGGACCTCCCGGCTCCCGGAAGGGTTGAAGAAAAAGAAAGCCCCCGGAGCGGGGGCTGGCAGGAAAATCCAGAGGCCTCAAAGGAAACCCAGGGCCGGATAGCTGGCGCCCAGCAGGGCGCTGGAGGTGGTGCCACCCAGCACCTTGTCCACGAGGGTCCCGTAGAGGCTGCGGAAGTCCGTGGTGAACTTCATGTTCCCGTTGGCGTCCAGGTCCGCGAGGTTGGGATAGCCGCCGCCGTAGAAGCCGCCCTTCACGTTCTTGCCGGCCACGAAGGCGAGGCCGGCGGTGCCGTGGTCCGTGCCGCCGTTGTTCTCCTTCACCCGCCGGCCGAACTCGCTCCAGGCCATGACCACCACCCGGTCCTGGGCCGCGCCCTTGGTGGTGGTGATGGCCGCCAGGTCGTCGTAGAAGGCCTTGATGGAGCCCCCCAGGGCCCGCATGAGCCGCGGATAGTCGGTGTTCTGGTTGCTGTGGGTGTCGAAGCCCCCCAGGCGCGTGGTGAAGACCTGGCAGGGGATGTTGCTGGCGATCATCTGGGCCACCAGCTTGAGCTGGCCGCTGAGCTGGCTGCTGATCCCGGAGACCGGGTAGGCGGCGTCGCCGGGGTAGGGCACGGACGGGGTCCGCGGGGTCAGGAGGGTGGAGAAGGTGCTCTGGGCGTCGTAGAAGAGCTTGCCCTCCTCGGCGGCGTGCTGGCTGCCGCCGCTCATCCCGCCGTTCAGGGCCGAAAGGTAGGCGGTCTTCAGGAAGTTCGCGTCCGGCACCGCCGACGTGGAGCGCAGGTAGGCGGGGAAGCCGTAGTCCCCGGCGCTGGGGATGGACACGAAGTCCCGGTTCGCGCCCCGCAGCATCAGCATGATGTCGGAAGTCAGGGCGATGCCCCGGAGGATGTCGCCGGGGGCGAAGACGGCGTCCGCCCAGCGTCCCAGCCAGCCGGTGCCGTTGGGATTGGCCGCCCCCTGGCCCCAGAGGTCCGTGGCGGTGAAGTGGCTGAGGTTCGGGTTGGGCATGCCGATGCCGGGGATCCAGGCCACCTTGCCCGCGCCGTTCAGGGCGTCGAAGCCCAGGAGCTCCTTGTTGAGGGCGATGCCCTGGCCCAGGTCCATCAGGCTGGCGCCCGGGACCACCAGGTTGGGCCGATTCGCGTTGTAGGCCGAAAGGTTGGCGCCGGCGTTGGGGGGCAGGGTGCTGAGCCAGTCGTTGCCCCCCTGGATCTGGACGAGGACGAGGATGGGATTCGTGAGGGGCGGCGGCGTGCCCCCCCCGCCGCCTCCGCCGCCGTTGCCTGTGCCGCCGGAGGAGGCGCCGCCCCCGCCGCCGCAGGCGGTGAGGCCCGCGACCACGGCGGCACCGGCCCCGAGGGTCTGGAGGAAGTCGCGGCGGGAGGAACGTTTCCGGGTCATGGTCAATCTCCTGGCGGGCTAGTGCAGCTGCGCCTGGGGCGAGATGAGGATGAGGAAGGCCAGCTCCCGCACCTTGGTCTGGGTGGCGGTGCTGGTGTCCCAGACGAAGGCGCCCGGCCACAGTCCAGCCAGCCACCCGTCCCGCACGCTGGCGGGAATGGGGGCGGGCTGCAGCAGGGCCGCGAGGCGGTCGAAGACGGCGACGGGGGAGGCCGGCGGGGCGGGGAACCAGTCGGCCACCGCGGTGGGGAAGAGGGGCAGGGAGCCGGACTTCTCGTTGAGGGCCAGGGCCGTGGCGATGCGGCCGCGGTAGCGGGCGGTGTTGCTGTTGATCCAGCCCTCGTGCTCATGCCAGCCGTTGGGGCCTTCCGGGTCCAGCAGCTTCATGCCGGCGTTGTCGAAGGAGGGCGCCACCAGGCGCCAGGCGGGGAAGAGGGGCAGGGCGGGCACGGTGGCGGCGGCCAGGCCCGGGCAGAGCAGCTTCGCCATGCGCGCGGTCCAGGCCACGGGGCCTTCGTAGAGGTTGAAGCGGTTGGAGGGGTCGAAGAAGAACTGGGACTTGAACAGCGCCTTGAGGATCTCGCCGAGGTGGAAGCCCTTCGCCAGGATCAGGGCCTACAGGTCGTCCAGGGCGGCGGCGGTGAAGGCGGGGTTCACGAAGAAGGTGAGCAACCGCTTGGCCAGGAACTGGGCGCACTGGGCGCCCCGCTCCGTGAGGATGGCCCCCACCAGGGCCTCGCCGTAGCTGGTGGCGGCGCCGAGGTCGAAGCTCTTCCCGAGGAAGGTGATGGTGCCGGTGGCGTGCCAGTTGGGGAGGGTGGCACCGTAGCGCGGATCCACCGGACCAGTGTTGGCCTGGCCGCGGAAGACCCTGAAGACGCCGTCCTCCGGCTGCTTGTTGTTGGCGTCGTTGGGGTCCGTGAGGTAGGTGGTGGGCGTGTAGTTCCAGCCGGAGAAGGCCCGCGCCAGATTGGTGATGTCCTGCTGGCTGTAGCCGTTGTCCACCCCCAGGCTGTAGAGCTCGAGGATCTCGCGGGCGTAGTTCTCGTTGGCCACGTCCGTCTGGGAGCGCACGCGGTTCAGCACGGAATCGAGCCACACGAGCATGGCGGGATCCTGGCTCACCGCCAGCAGCAGGGCGCCGAAGCTGCCGCGGCCCAGGGCCCGGAAGGTGGCGTGCTGCTTGAGCATGAAGGCCGTGTTCTCCACCTTGCCGAAGCCCGTGGCCAGCAGCTGGTGCCAGAAGAGGGCCATCTTCTCCTGCAAGGGGTTGGGGCTGTGCATCATGCGCCAGGCCAGCAGGGCCTGGGCGTTGGTGAAGTTGAAGCGCCAGGCCTCCACCCGGAAGGGATGGGGGGCGGGATCCGCGGGGAGGCTGCCCCGCGCGCCGTCGCTGACGACGTCGGCCTTCAGCAGCGCGGCGTCGAAGGCCGCCGTGCCGGCCGTCGCACCCACCCACGCGTCCACCACCGAGGCCGGGGACTGGGCGGCCAAGGCCGCCCCCTGTTCCGGCGTGGCGCCGAAACCCGCCCGCCGCGCGAAGTGCAGCGCGTCGTCCGCGGTCCAGGTGGTCTGTTGGGCGTCGAAGGTGGCCATGGCGCGTCTCGGCTCAGGGGGGACATCCAGCGTTGATCCAGTTCTTCCAGGTGTCCACGGTGGGGGTGCAGAGGTTGGGGGACGAGAGGGGCATGCGGGCGCCGAAACCGGTGCCGCCGGGCTGGTCGGTGGTCACCTTCTCGATGATCCAGGACTTGGAGACGTCGCCGGGCTTGACGCGGAAATAGCCGGCCGGGGCGTTGCTCGGCGTCTTGTTGACCAGGTCGTTGAAGACGTCCGTGGCGGTGCGCCCGCCCCCGGTGGCGTAGCTGACATGGCCGCTGGGCAGGGCGGAGCCCCCGTGGCAGGAGGTGGTGGCGGAGCCGCAGCTGCTCTGCAGGGCGGGGAGGATGTGGCCGGAGAAGGTGGGGCTGGCGACGACGGTTTCCGTGGGGCAGGTGGTGCCCGGAGTGCCCCCCCCGCCGCCGTTGCCGCCGGAGGTGGAGCCCCCGCCGCCTCCGCCGCCGCAGGCCAGAGTGAGGAGGGGGAGGAGGGCCGCCGAAAGGAGCGCGACGGGAAGGGGACGCATGGAGGCTCCAGGGCAGGGACCAGGATCCGCCCCAGGGGCGGGCCGGGCAAGGTGGGAGATGGAGCTTTGGCCCGGGATCCTGGTCCGGGGTTGAGGGACCCGGGTCCGGACGGGCGATCGGCCTGGACGATCTCCCATCCAGCCTCCATCGGGACCCAGGCC
>JBGASS010000020.1:0-4758 GCA_044229555.1 Holophagaceae bacterium | reverse complement strand
GCCGTGCCCTTCGACGCCCCGACCCCCCTGTTCACAGGCGAGCGCCTGCGGGACCTCGTGCTCTGCTACGCGGGGCCCTGGGCCTTCCTGCCCTACCTGAAGAACCGGGACGACGAGGAGGTGCTCTGGCACGCCCGCCAGGGCGTGCTGCTGGCCTTCTCCGAGCTGGTGGTGGGCCTGGCTCTGGTCTTCGGCGGCCTCTTCCCCATCCTCGGCGACCTCAGCCTGCGCTGGCTCCTGCCCATCTGGCTGCTGTGGTGCCTGGCCATGTCGGTGACGAGCATCCTGCAGGGGGCGAAGGGGAAGCGGCACAAGATCCCCGTGCTGCACCAGTTCGTGGAGTTCCTCTAACGCCGCGCGTTCAGGATCAGCATGGCGTCGCCATAGCTGAAGAAGCGGTACCGCTCCCGGATGGCCTCGGCGTAGGCGGCGTGGGCGAGATCGAGGCCGAGGAGAGCGCTCACGAGCACGAAGAGGGTGCTTTCGGGCAGGTGGAAGTTGGTGAGCAGGTGGTCCGCGGTGCGAAGGGCATAGCCCGGCGTGATGAAGATGCGGGTGGCGCCGGCGCGGGCGAGGCGATTGCCGTCCCAGGCGCCTTCGAGGGTGCGCAGCGCGGTGGTCCCGATGGCCAGCACGGGCCGCGGGCGCCCACGGAAGGTGGACTCGAGTTCAAGCGCGGTGGTCTCCGGGATCTCGAAGCGCTCTTCGTGCATGACGTGCTCGTCCGTGTCCTCCGCGCTCATGGGCCGGAAGGTGCCGAGGCCCACGTGGAGGCGCACGGGGCTCCAGGCGCAGCCCCTGGCTTCGAGGGCCTGGATAAGCTCCGGCGTGAAGTGCAGGCCTGCCGTGGGGGCTGCCACGGCCTCCCCTTCCGCAGCGTGGAAGACCGTCTGGTAGCGGTCCTCGTCCTCCCCTTCGGCGAGGTGGGTGATGTAGGGGGGCAATGGCAGGCGGCCGATGCGGTCCACCTCGTCCCAGTCCAGGCCGGCGCCGTTCTTCAACACGCGCACGGCGCGGAGGCCCTCGTCGAGGTTCGCCTCGATGCGCAGTTCTGCGAGGGCGGCCCCAGTGGACGGATCCACCACCATCGCGCCCGCGCCGGCGTGGCGGACCTTTACATCGTTGGGGACGCAAAGCGTTCCGGCGGGGATCAGGTCGGGCAGGTCCTGGATGGAACGGTGCGCGAGGCTTCCTGCCTTCGCGTCCACCACCAGCAGCCGCGCCCCGTCCCGCGCCGGGGCGGGATGCTGGGCGATGAGCTCCGGGGGGAGGGTGAAATTAAATAGTTCTTTTCTCAACGTTTCCGAAGCCTTAATTCTAACGTCCGGTTAACACCCCTACCTGATCCGATACAGGGTTCTGGGTGGTTTCCCTTCGCGATTGAGGAAACCGGTCTCATTGGCCCAGCGGGAGAGATACCTGGATGCTTCGACCCTTGCAGAAGGTGAATCTCCAAGGCCAAGCAAGCGCCGACACTCTTCATTCGTGATTGAGCCATGTTGCGTAACATACCTGCGGACCATTTCCTCGAAGCGGATGGGGTCAAGCCCACGCGCCCTGGTATACGCGGCCCTCCCAATCAGGTCTTTAGCGACCGCCTTCGTGAGGTGATAGGTTGCAGCGCGTGTGTGGCCCCGGCGCTCGAGGATTCCTGTTTGTGGATTCGAAAGCGCGTCAAGGACACGCAGGGCATCCCCTTGAGGAAGCTGGAGAAGTTCGCAGGCCGCGCCGGTGTCGATATGGGCGTGATCCCGGAGATGCGTGAGGATGAGGAGCGCATCCAAATCGATCACGCGCCCTTGCTGTCGCCAGTGGGCGACCATCCGGGCCATTCGTTCATCGAACGTACCGTTGAAGATTCTCAAGACGACGCGATGGCCATCCGTCTCATATCGGGGGGAGCGTTTCCCGAAAGAGAGCATGGGGAGGAAGATCCTGCGTCGCCCAACTCCGGCCCGCTCCACGAGTCCAAGCTTCTCAAAGGCTTCAGCAAGGGTCCTGTTCCGGCTGATGGGTTCAGCGCGAAGGATGTTGTCTGGAGTGATGCCAGCCAGAAATCCACCCGGATTTGAGATGGTGAGTTCCCCTGGCCCCCACCGAATTAGAACCTCTCCAGGCTGAGAATAGTCCCTGTGTGTCAGGGCGTTGAGAATGGATTCGCGAACAACTTCCAGCGGAAATGCGGGGATCCTGAGTTTGAACAGCCCGACTTCGACTTCCTGCTCGGGATTTAGGGGACCGGTGAAGGCGGCTTCCAGGTTGGAGATGGTCTTCAACAACGGTTCGCGTGAAGAATCGTTTCTCGACACGTTTGTTTGGTCCACCAGGTGAACGAAGTGAACCTGGTGCTGGGGAAGCCATTCAGAAAGAAGGTCACTCCGCCCAAATAACAGGGCACCGGTGTGCGTGACACAGCCCTTTCTGATCGCCCCTAGGCCAATCAAGAATGAAAGGTCATCAAGTTTCAGTAATTCTGAATCTGGGTTGACACCACGAAGGAGGGCCTTGGAGCGTTGGATTTCAACAGGGTCCAAGTCCGACAGGGCGAATCCATCAGCTGGCTCGCCACTCCAATCCACGACACCTGATGTAATACGGGATCCGATAAACGCGGCCGGATCCAAGGGCATACAGTGGGAGCCCACACGCACCTTATATAGGCCTTGGGCCGTTCCATAAGGAGGATGTTCACCCTTCGGAATGGTCACTACGAGAAGCTGTCCCGATCCATAGGGCACATCGACACGTTCAGCAGTCACAGGGAGCGAGGGTTTGACCAGAGTGAAGAGATCCCTCTTCCATCTATCGAGGTCCAATCGGCCGATTCCATGAATAGCCTTGGACCTTCCGATGATCTGGTCCGAGACGCCAAACACAATGAGGCCTCCCTCAGCATTGGCCATACAGACGCTGTACTCGGCCGCCACATGAAGGGCTTTCTTGGAATCTTCCCAGGGTTTGAATTCAAGGAATTGAGACTCGAGCTGGTCGGCGGGTCGCCGGTCAAGGTCCTCCATGAGCTTGATGAGTTCTTTGAGGGTCATCCATGCGCCTCAGGATCCTTCATTCGTGGAACTGCAGCGCGTGCAGCCGCGCGTATTCCCCCTCCGCGGCCAGCAGCTCGGCATGCGTCCCCTGCTCCACGATGCGGCCGTGCTTCAGGGCCACGATGCGGGTGGCCTTCTGCACGGTGCTGAGGCGATGGGCGATGACCAGAGTCGTGCGGTCCTTCATCAAGGCTTCCAGGGCGTCCTGAACGGCCCGCTCGCTCTCCGTGTCGAGGGCGCTGGTGGCCTCGTCGAGGATGAGGATGGGGGGGTCCTGCAGCAGCGCCCTCGCGATGGCCAGGCGCTGGCGCTGGCCGCCGCTGAGGCTCGAGCCGGTTTCGGCGAGCGGCGTGTCGTAGCCCTTGGGGAGCCTGGCGACGAAGTCGTGGGCGTGGGCCTTCCGGGCCGCGGCGATCACCGCCTCCCGGTCCGCGTCCATGCCGTAGGCGATGTTGTCGTGCACCGTGTCCATGAAGAGGAGGGTCTCCTGGGTCACGATGCCGATGCGGGCGCGGAGCGCGCGGGGATCGAAGTCCCGGAGATCCACGCCGTCGAGGGTGAGCCGGCCCTCCGTGGGGTCGAAGAAGCGGGGCACCAGGTTCACCAGGGTGGTCTTGCCGCCGCCGCTGCCGCCCACCAGGGCCACGGTCTCGCCCCGCCTAACCTCCAGGTCGATGCCGTTCAGCACCCGGTGCTTGGCGTCGTAGGCGAAGTGCACGCCCTCGAAGCGCAGCACGGAGGGCTCGGCGGGCATGGGCCTGGGATCGGCGGGCACGGTGAGCTCGGGACGCCGATCCAGGAGGCTGTAGATGCGGTCCAGGCTGGCCCCGGCCACCTGGATCTCGTTGTTGAGCTTCGTCAGGCGGCGCACGGGATCGTAGAAGGCGTAGACCGCCATGAGGTAGGCGAAGAAGTTGGGCCCGCTCAGGGTGCCGGCCTGAATGCCCCTGGAGGCGTAGACGATGAGGGAGGCCAGCAGCAGGCCGCCGACGATCTCCATGATGGGCGTCGAGAGGGCGGAGGCCCGGGCGCTCTTCATGCCCAGGCGGGTGAGCTCCTCGTTGCGGGCGTGGAAGCGGGCGGCCTCGAAGGGTTCCCTGGCGAAGCCCAGCACCACGCGGATGTTGGAGAAGACCTCCTTCAGGCGCTGCAGCAGGCGGGCGCTGGCCTCCTGGTTGCCGTGGTTCACCTTGCGGATGCGCTGGCTGAGCTTCTTGATGGGCAGCACCACCAGGGGCCCGGCGACGAAGATGGCCAGGCTGAGGCGCCAGTTCATCCAGAGCACGGTGATGAGGAGGGCCAGGGCGGTGGTGATCTCCCGCATGGCCTCCGCCAGCTGGTTCGACGCGATGCCCTGCACCGCCGCCACGTCGTTCACGCTGCGGGTGAGCAGCTCCCCTACCGGGTGCTTCTGGAAGAAGGCGGGCTCCTGCTTCAGCAGGTGGCCGAAGAGGCGCTCCCGCAGGGCCTGGGTGGCCCGCAGGCCCGAGCGCACCATGACGAGGGTGCCGCTGTAGGTGAAGAGGCCCTTCAGGACGAAGATGGCCACCAGCAGGGCCGGCACGAAGTAGACCCCCTGGCGCAGGGCGGAGGCCCGCGGAAGCTGCTCCATGAGCCAGGCCTTGGCCTGGGCCGCCACGGCGAAGGCGTCCGCGCCCTTGGGGGCCCCCATGCCCAGGTTGTCCTCGAAGACGAACTTGAGGGTGGTCAC
>JBGASS010000019.1:0-15204 GCA_044229555.1 Holophagaceae bacterium | reverse complement strand
CCACCATCCTGCCGAAGCGGAGGCTCCGCCCCTGGATGGCGTGGCTCGGCCTGCTGCTGCCCGCGGCCCTGAGCTGGTGGTGGGCGACCCGGGAGCCCAAGGTCCGGGCCGAGGCCGCGGTCGCGGAGACCCTCGGCGCCGCCCGCAACCGCACCCAGGCCCTCGAGGACCGCTTCAACAGCCTGCGCCGGCTCGTGGCGGACCTGGCGGAGGAGCCGGCCCTGGTCGCCGCCCTCGCGGCCCCGCCCGGCAGCCCCGCGCCCGCCGCCGCCCGCCAGCTCAACCTGGTGGCCAAGGCGAGCGGGGCCTCCATCGGCCGCATCGAGCTCTTCGACAGCGGCGGCGTGACCCGCCTGGGGTGGGAGTACGAGCATGTCCTCGACGACTACCGGGCCCTGAAGCCCAAGGAGGCGGCGCGCCTCGACCTGCTCTACGTCCAGGCGGGGCTGCGGTCCCCCAAGGGCGCCACCTGGATCGGCGCCTCCGAGCCGGAGGGGGCCGAGAATCTCGTCCTCAAGCCCGAAAGCCCGGTGGTGCCCACCGCCTACATCGCGGTCCCGGTGTACGGCGCGAGCCCCACCCCCGAGGGCGTGCTGGCCATCAAGGTCCGCGTGGACGCTGAGGACTTCCTGGGGCCGGGGAACAAGGAGCCATGGATGCTCCTCGGGGAGCAGGAAGAGATCATCTTCCGGCCCGCCACCGCCACGGCCTGGGTCCGCTATCTCCCCTCCGCCCGGCGCCTGCAGGGCTTCGAGGAGGCCTTCGGCCGGCCCGTCCACGACCTCGCCGGCGACTCCGGGGCCCTTGCGGTGAAGGAGGGGCTGCTCTGCTACCGCCGAATCCACGTGGACCACCGCCGCGACTGGATCCTCCTCCGCCCCTTCTCGAAGGAGGCCCTCTTCGCCGTGGGCCACGAGACCCTGACCCAGATCTACATCCTCTGGGCCCTCAGCCTCCTGCTGCTGGGCCTGGGCTGGTGGATCCTGCACCGCCGGGAGCTGACCCACGCGCAGGAGGCCCACAACCAGCTGCTGCAGGCCATCCTCAACGCCTCCAAGGACCTCGCCATCTTCGCGACGGGGCCGGAGGGGCTCATCCGCTTCTTCAGCGCCGGGGCCGAACGCATGCTGGGCTTCGCCGCCGACGAGGCCATCGGCCGCTTCACCCTGCAGGACTTCCACGTCCCCGAGGAGGTCCCCGACGCCGCGGAGGCCTACGAGGTCTCCGGCGACCACGGCTCCCAGACCCTCGAAGGGGTGAGCCTGCAGCGCCCCGGCGGGCGGCGCACCTGGACCTACCGGGACGTGGCGGACCGCCACTTCCCCGTCTTCCTCTCCATCACCGCCCTCCGCGGCCGCGCGGGGGGTGCCCTGGGCCACGTGGTGGTGGCCCAGGACGCGCGGCCCGTCCTGGAACGGGAGCGGAAGCTGGAGGACGCGGCCTTCAACGCCAAGGAGGCCGAACGGCTGAAGAGCACCTTCCTCGCGGTCATGAGCCACGAAGTGCGCACCCCGATGAACGCCATCATGGGCATGGTGCGGGTCCTCAAGCGCACGGCCCTCGATCCCGAGCAGCGGGAGATCACCGACGTGGGGGAGCGCGCGGCGAGGAACCTGCTGGAGCTGCTGGACGGGGTGCTCGACTACACCAAGCTCGAGGCGGGCCGCATGGAGATCGAAGCCTCGCCCTTCGCGCCCCACGCCCTGACCGCCGAATGCGCGGAGCTGTGGCGCCTCCAGGCCACCTCCAAGGGGCTCGCCTTCGACTTCGAAGCGCCGGACCGGGTCCCCCTCGCCCTCGGGGACTCCGCCCGCCTCCGCCAGATCCTCAACAACCTGCTGGGCAACGCGGTGAAGTTCACCGACACCGGCCAGGTCTCCCTGAGGCTGGAGGTGGAGGCCTCCCTGGGCCGGCTGGCCCTGCGCTGGGAGATCGGGGACACGGGCCCCGGCATCGCGCCGGAGGAGCGGGAGCGCATCTTCGAGCCCTTCACCCAGGCGGAGGGCGAGACCACCCGACGCCATGGCGGCACTGGCATCGGCCTCGCCCTCTGCCGGGAGCTGGCGCGGCTCATGAACGGTTCCCTCAGGGCGGAAGGCGAGCCCGGCCAGGGCAGCCGCTTCATCCTCGAAGTCCAGCTCCCCATCGCGGAAGCCCCGAAGGATTGACCGGGGATTGACCGGGGATTGACCGGGGATTGCACGGGGCCCTGCCCGGGCCGCGGGCCTGGCCGCGGCCTACTGGGGAACGAGCTTCACGAGGCCCGGCAGCGCGCGCCCGGGGCCGATGACGCCCACCCACGGCGCGTAGCCCTTGCGCAGCAGGCGGATCTCCCGGTTCTGGGCCGGGATCTCGAAGTCGTAGACGGGGGTGGAGATCCCGGGGACCTTCTCGCCGCCCACGTAGATGTCGGCGCCGGGCGGGTCCGTGAGCACCCGGGTGTAGCCGGGCATGAGCTTGAGGTCGATGCTGAGGTCCCGCACCTCGCTGTCCAGCTCCATCTCATGGCGGAGGTGGTTGGGCAGGTCGAGGCGGAGCTGCTTCACCCGGTTCAGCACGGTGCGCTGGAAGGGCGTGCGCAGTCCCGTGTCCTGCCCGTCCAGGTAGACCTGGGCCCCGGGCGGGTTCGTGCGGATGGCGAGGGTCCGCTCCGCCCGCGCGGCGTACCAGGCCCACCCTGCGCCGAGGAGCAGCACGGCCACGCCGGCGGTGATGACCCGGTGCAGGGTGCTGCCGCTTTCGATCCGCGCTTCGGAACGCAGCGGGATGGCGTCCGAGCTGGTCCGCAGGCCCAGGGCCGCGGCCCGCTTGACGTCCCGGGCGCTCTGGGCGGGCCGGGGCCCGGAGGTGCCCCGCTGGGGAGGGGCGCCGCGGGGGGAAGGGGAAGGACGCGGCGCGGCGGGCCCTTCGCCGCTCTGGCGGGCCTCCCCGCCCGGCCGGAAGAGCTCCTCCGGCGGCAGGATGCTGGCGTTCGAGCTGCCGCTGGAGGGACGCTTGGCTCCCGCCAGGGAGGCCGGGGGATTGCCCTTGAGGGCGGGCAGCGCCTCGCCGCCCAGCAGCCCGTCGAAGAGGGAAGGCAGGGGGATGGACTGGGTTTCCGTCACCAGGCCGGCGTTGGCGCCGAAGGAGAGGGCGAGCTCGGCGAGGAAGGCCCGCAGGTCGGGGAAGCGCTGGGCGGGATCGCGGTGCAGCGCCTTCTCGAAGACCCGGGCCATCTCGGGCTCCATGTCCTCGGGGATGGCCGGAGGCTCGTGCACGATGTGGTACAGGGTCGAGGCCAGGCTGTCGCCGGGGTGGGGCAGGCGGCCGCCGCTGAACATCTCGAAGGCCGTGACGGCGAAGGCGAAGCGGTCCGTGGCGGAGGAGGCGTCCGCCCCCCGCAGCAGCTCCGGCGCCGAGTAGGCGGGGGTGCCGACCATCATGCCGGCGCTGGTGAGGCGGGTCTCGCCCCCCCGCGCGATCCCGAAGTCCATGAGCTTGAGGCGGCCGTCCTGGCCCACCAGGATGTTCTCGGGCTTCACGTCCCGGTGCACGATGCCCGCGCTTTCCGCCGCCACGAGGGCCTTGGCGCACTGCATGAGGAGCCCGAGGGCCTTCTCCGCGTCCAGGCTCCCTTCATGGATGATGGTGGCCAGGCTCTGCCCTTCCACGTACTCCATGGCCAGGAAGGGGCCGGCCTCGGGGTCCACGCCCACGTCGTAGATGGTGATGATGTTGGGATCGTTCAGCCGGGCGCTGATCTCCGCCTCGCGCTGGAAGCGCTGGAGGGCCGTGTCCCGCTCCGCGCCGGAATCCCGCACCACCTTGATGGCCAGCTTGCGCTTGAGGAGAGGGTCCTGGGCCAGGTAGACCGTGCCCATCGCCCCGTGTCCCAACGCATGGATGACCTGATAGCGGCCGATGTTGGCGGGGTCCTGCGGCATCCATGTCTCCGGGGCTCGGGAAAGATTGCCCAGTATATGCCGGAACCGTTCCGGGCACGGACCGGCGGTAGGGAAAAATACCGCCCGGCCGTCCGGGTCCCGGTATCCTTCTCGCAACATCCGGGGACAGCCATGGCGGACATGACGCGGGACGAGATCATCGTGGCCCTCAGCCTAGGCAACAAGCTCCAGCGGAAGAACCTCGCGGAGCTGGACCTCCAGGGCATCGACTTCAAGCGGGTGAACTTCGAGGGCTCCAACCTGTCCGGCTGCAACCTCAAGGGCTGCCGCCTGGCGGAGGCCATGCTGGTGCGGGTGGACCTGTCGGACTGCAATTTCTCCAGCGCCGACCTCACCGGCGCCGACCTGCGCAGCGCGAACCTCCGCAAGGCGGACCTCAGCGGCGCCGACCTCACCGGCGCCCAGCTCCAGCGGGCGGACCTCCGCTCCGCGGACCTCTCCCAGGCCATCCTGGCGGACGCCAACCTGGAGGACGCCAACCTCTCCCGGGCGAAGCTGGCCATCACGGACCTGCGGGGCGCCAACCTCACCAAGGCCGTCCTGAAGGAGGCCAACGTGCGCGGGGCCCTCTTCCGCGGCGCCAACCTGGAGGGCGCCCAGCTCGAGGGCGCCGTCGGCACCGAGTCCATCCCTGAAGCCTCCCTCAAGGCCGCCAGCCCCGTGGAAGCCCGCACCCAGGCTTCCGACCCCGTGAAGGTCGCCGCCTCCGCCCCCACCCAGGCGGGCCAGGACCCGGGGCTGAAGGGCACCATCGCCACCGCCGTCCCCGCCCGCATCGAGCTGGCCGAACCCTCGGCGGCCCCCCGCGCCACGGGGCGGGCCATCCGCACCCAGGTGGACCAGCCCGCCCCCGCCGCGCCGCAACCGCCCCGGGTGCACCGCCAGAAGGCCGTCAAGGGCGGCGGCAAGTACCACCCGCCCCTCAAGCACATCCCGGCCCTCATCTTCACCACCGCCGGCTGGATCCGCGGCACCTTCCACGTGCCGGTGATGCACGGCTTCATGGACTACCTGCAGCGCAGCGGCGAGCTGCTGAAGCTCACGGACGTCACCCTGCCCCACCTCAAGAAGCAGCTCGACTTCTTCGGCCTGCGGCGCATCTCGGCCCTCATGATCATCCCGGACTGCGAGGAGGAGCTGCTGAGCCTGCCCCTCATCACCGGCAAGAACGACACCTTCACCGCGTCCTTCCTGATGGAGTCCGGCAGCGTCACCGGCAACGTCACCATCGAGGCCGACATCCGCATCTCCGACTACCTGAACCAGAGCCGCTTCCTCGTGCTCCGCGAAACCATCGTCGGCAGCCACGGCGGCTCCGGCGGCAAGGGCCAGAGCGCCCGCTTCCCCCTGCTGATCCTCAACAGCCACGGCATCATCGGCACGTCGGAAGAGCCGCTGAATGTCTAGGGGCCCTTGTGTCGGCCACGGCCCACACGCCCTCCAAGCCCGGCCAACGGGACTCTGAACGCTGCACGCATCGCGCCCTTGACCTTCCACGAGCACCGCGACCGGCGAGGGGCGCCCTTGGCCCCTCGCCGGTCGCGGTGCCAGAGCGCGCAGCGCGAGTGGTCGCCCGTTCAGGGAGCCAGGACGGCGTGGGTCGAGTGGCCTTTCCCTCAAAGGAAGGGGATCGCGACCCACGCCGCCGGAGCGCTCCGGTCCCATCTCCCACTCGCGCTGCGCGCTCTGTCACCCGGCTTGAGTGTGACGGGCCAAGGGCGGGCCCATCGCACTCAAACCGGGTGCTCATTCGAAAACCAGCCATCCGACCGCTTCGCACGGCCATGAGCTTCGCTGTGAAAGGCCGCCAGATCGCGCACGGCTCAATCGGTGAAGACGAACTCATCAGGGAATGCCTTCGCGTCTCCGCCCAGCCGGAGATGCAGGAGGTATTCCACGTTCCCCTCCCCGCCGCGGATGGGGCTCACCGCCAGGGCCCGAGGCCGCAGTTCCGTCTCCGCGAAAAAGCGCCACATCTCCTCGCAGACGCGCCGGCGCACGGAGCCTTCCCGCACGATGCCCCCCTTGCCCACGTCCGCGGGCCCCGCCTCGAACTGGGGCTTCACGAGGAGGATGGCGTCCGCGCCGGGCTCGAGGCTTCCGAGCACCGGCGGGATGGCGAGGCGCAGGGAGATGAAGCTGAGGTCCGCCACCAGGAGGGAGGCGCGCTCCGGGACGCGGGCGGGGTCCCAGAGGCGCAGGTTGGTCTGCTCGAGGGACACGACCCGGGGATCGCTGCGCAGCTTCCAGTGGAGCTGGTTGGTGCCCACGTCCACGGCGTAGACCTTCGATGCGCCGCGCTGCAGGAGGCAGTCCGTGAAGCCGCCGGTGCTGGCGCCGGCGTCGAAGCAGACGCGGCCCGCCGGATCGACGGCGACGGCCGCCAGGCCGCCCTCCAGCTTCAGGCCGCCGCGGCTCACGTAGGGGAGGGCCTCGCCCCGCAGGCGGAGGTCGGCGTCCTCGGGCACTTGCGCGCCCGCCTTGGAGACGGGGTGGCCGCCCACGAGCACGTCCCCCGCCAGGATCCGCGCCTGGGCCAGGCTGCGGCTCGCCACCAGGCCGCGCTGGAGCAGGAGCTGGTCGAGGCGCACCTTCGCCACTAGAACATCGCCTTCGCGCGGCGGCCTTCCCGGATCTGGATGCCCAGGCTGGCCCCGCCGAGCACCGCCGCGTTGTGAAGCTCGCCGGACACCACCAGCGCGTCCCCCACCGCCGGCAGCGGCTCCGTCGTGGCCACCCACAGCTCGCCGGTGCCGTCGCTCAGCTTGTAGAAGCGGGTGGGCACGAAGGGGATCTGGTTCGTGCTTTCCACCTTCCCCTTCACCCGGACGGTCTTCCCCTCCAGGGTCGGCGCCGCCTGGCGCACTTCGGCGATGGACTTCGTGCCCAGGGGCAGGCCGCAGGCGGAGAAGAGGAGCAGGGCCGGGAGGAGGGTGCGGGGCTTCATGGCGGATCCTGGAGGAACAGGGGTTTCCGCTCCAGCATCGCAGAGCCCGGGAGCCTAGAAGGCCTCGATGGGATAGGCGCCCTGGGCGACGAGGACCTCCGCCACCCGGCCCCGCAGCCGGGAGCCGGATACCGGGAGGGCTCCGTCGAAGGCCTGGAGCGTTCCGAAGGCCCGGCCCAGGGCCTCGCCCTCGTGGACTTCCGCCAGCAACCGGCGGGCCTGGGCCGCCACCTTGAGCGCCCCCTCGGTCGCGGCGAGCCCGGCAAGATCCTGGGCCAAGGGCGCCCAGCGGTGGCCGGCGGCCTCCATCTTCAAGGCGCGCACCACGGCGCCCTCCATGGCGTAGAGCTCCATGGCCATGTCCGCGGTGTGGGCCGCGGCCTCCTGGTTCTCGATGAGCTTCTGGCCCGCGGCCTCCAAGGCCTCCCCCACGGCGAACTGGAACTGGCGCTTGGCGAACTCCACGGCGAGGACGGCGTTCCCGCAGGGACCGCCGGGATTCGCGGGGAGGTCCCCGGCGTCCCGGCGCAGGGCGAGGGCGCCGGCGCCCGCCTTCTTGAAGACCTGGCCGGCGATGATCAGGCGGTTGATCTCGTTGGTGCCCTCGAAGAGCCGGTTGATGCGGTTGTCGCGGTAGACCTTCTCCGGCGGGTACTCCGAGGAGAAGCCGTAGCCGCCGAAGCACTGCACGGCGTCGTCGGCGATGAGGCCGAGGGCCTCGGAGTCCCAGACCTTCATCATGGAGGCCTCCATCTGGAACGCGTCCATGATGTCCAGCTTGCGCCGCGCCGCGTCGGGCTGGTCCCAGGGAATGGAGTGCATGCCGTCGTTGATGAGGCCGATGGTGCGGAAGTTCATGCTCTCGGCCACGAAGATGCGCGTGGCCATGTCCGCGAGGAACTTCCGGATCAGCCCGAAGCTGTTGATCGCCTTGCCGAACTGCTGGCGGTCGGCGGTGTACTTCAGGGTGGCCCTCAGCACCTCCTTGGCGATGCCGTTGCACCCGGCGCCCAGCTTGAAGCGTCCGATGGCCAGGATCCCGAAGGCGATGCGGTGCCCCCGGCCGATCTCGCCCAGGAGCCGGTCCTTGGGGATGCGGCAGCCCTCGAAGGCCAGGGCCCGGGTGGAGCTGCCCTTGATGCCGAGCTTGGGCTCCTCCGCGCCGAGGGTGAAGCCGGGATCGTCCTTCTCCACGAGGAAGGCGCTGAACTTCCGGCCGTCCACCTTGGCGAAGACCACGAAGAGGTCCGCGAAGCCCGCGTTGGTGATCCACATCTTGGCGCCGTCGAGCACCCAGTGGTCGCCGTCCAGGACGGCCACGGTCTTGCCGCCCATGGCGTCGCTGCCGGCGCCGGGTTCGGTGAGGGCGTAGGCGGCCACCCACTCGCCGCTGGCGAGCTTCGGCAGGTAGTGCGCCTTCTGGGCCTCGCTGCCGAAGTAGACGATGGGCAGGGTGCCGATGCCGGTGTGGGCCCCGTAGCTCACGGAGAAGCTCGCCTGGCGCCCGAATTCCTCCAGCACCAGGAGTCCGCAGATCTTGTCCAGGTCCAGCCCGTCGTAGGCCTCCGGGATCTCCAGGCCCAGGAGGCCCAGCTCGCCGGCCTTCCGCAGCAGGTCCCGGGAGAGGGCGAGGTCGAGCTTGTCGATGGCGGCGTCCCGGGGCAGCACTTCGCCTTCGATGAAGTCCCGGGCCGCCTGGCCGATGGCCTTGTGGTCGTCGTCCAGGTCCTCGGGCGTGAACTGGGGGAGGCTGCCCAGGGGCGCGTTGAGGAAGGCGCCGCCCTGGAGCGCGGCCTGCGGCGTGGTCATGGGGCCTCCCGGGGAGCGTCCGCTAGGGGACCCGGGAGTGTCCCACGCCGCCCCCTTGACCGCCCTCACATCAGGACGCCGCCTGGCCCTTCGCGGCCGGGCGCGTCGCGGCCAGCCGGGCGGCCCGCGCCTGCCGCGCCAGCTCGGCGCGGTAGGCTGCGACGTAACGGTTGTGCTGGCCCAGGGTCTTCGAGAAGTTGTGCCCGCCGGTGCCCGTGGCGACGAAGTAGAGGCTGCCGTCGATGAGGGGCGCCTTGGCCGCCTCGACGGCCGCGGGGCTGGGGATGGCGATGGGGGTCGGGGGCAGGCCCGCCACGGTGTAGGTGTTGAAGGGATGCGGGGCCTCCACGTCGGCCTTCATGGGGGCGGTGAAACGGAGATCCCCCCGCAGCCAGCGGGCGTAGAGGCTGGTGGGATCGCACTGGAGGCGCATGCCCTTCCTGAGGCGCAGGGCATAGACGCCGGCCACCTTCGGGAGCTCCTCGGGGACGTTGGTCTCCTTCTCCGCGAGGCTCGCCAGGATGAGCGTTTCGTAGGGGCCCAGCTCGCCGCCCTCCAGGCCCGGCTTCGACTGGCGCGCGAAGGCCTCCACCAGCTGCAGCATCACCTCCTCGGGTTCGAGGGCATGGTTGAAGCGGTAGGTGGCGGGGGCCACCAGGCCCTCCAGGCTGGGCGCGTCGGGAAAGCCCGCGGCCCGCGCCAGCATGGGGCTCTTCCACAGGGTCCAGAACACGTCCTCGGGCACGAAGGCCGCCACGCGCTTCTGCACGGACCAGGCGTGGGCGCCGGTGGGGATGCTCACGTTCGTCCAGGTCACTTCGCCCCGCCGCAGCTTGCCGGTGATGTCCGACAGGCTGGCCCGGGGCGCGAAGGTGTACTCGCCGCGGATCACCTGCAGCTGGCGCGCCCGGGCCCAGAGCTTGAAGAGGGCCGCGGAGCGGATCACCCCGTCCCGCTCCAGCTGCGTGGCCACCTGGTCCACCGTCGCGCCCTTCTTCACCAGCAGGGTCCGCGTGTCCTCCGTCGGCCCGCGGCGCTTCCAGCTCCAGGCCGCGAAGGCCGGCGGCAGGGCGAGGAGGGCCGTGGCCAGGAGGAGGCGGGTGGAGGACTTGGATTTCGCCATCGCTCCAGGCTAACCCGGGGCCGCCGGGGATCCGAGGCCATGCTACGTTTTGGGGCACTTCACCGAGGCCCCCATGTCCGACAGCAGCGGCTACCGCCGCGAACTGGGTCTGTTCTCCAGCGCGATGATCGTCGCCGGCTCCATGGTGGGCTCCGGCATCTTCGTCGTGAGCGCGGGGATCGTGAAGGAGGTCCACACGGGGCCCATGCTCATGCTGGTGTGGGCGATGGCGGGGCTCTTCACCCTCTGCGCGACACTGAGCTACGGGGAGCTGACGGGCATGCTGCCGAAGGCGGGGGGCATGTACGTGTTCCTGAAGGAGGCCTACGGGCCCCTGCCCGCCTTCCTCTACGGCTGGTCCTGCTTCCTCATCATCGAAAGCGGCGCCATCGCCGCCGTCGCCGTGGCCTGCGCCAAGTACGCGGGCACCTTCCTGCCGGTCCTCAACGATTCGGTCTGGCTCGGCGGCCACCTCGACATGAAGGCCTTCACCCTGCCCGGGGGCATCGAGCTGGGCCCCTACGCCTTCGGCCTCACCACCACGCGCCTGGCGGGCATCGCCGTGATCCTGCTGGTCACCCTGCTGAACACCTTCGGCGTGCGCATGGGGGCCTGGATCCAGAACACCTTCACCGTGGCGAAGCTCAGCGCCCTGGCCGCCCTGGTGATCCTGGGCCTGGTCCTCGCCCCCACGGCGGCGCCCTCGGGACCCTACGTGCCGCCGACGGGCACGCCGCCCCTCACGGGCATGGGGATGCTCCTCACGGCCCTGCTGGTGGCCCAGGTGGGCGCCTTCTTCTCCTGCGAGGGCTGGAGCTTCGTGGGCAACGTGGCCGCCGAGGTGAAGGAGCCCCGGCGCAACCTGCCCCTGGCCCTGCTCATCGGTCCCGGCGCCGTGCTGGTGCTCTACATGCTGGCCAACGTGGCCTACCTCAAGCTCCTGGGCCCCGCGGGCATCGCCGCCGCGCCCGAAGAACGCGTGGGCGCGGCGGCTCTGGGGGCGATCTTCGGCGCGAAGGGCGAGGCGCTGATGGCGGGCGCCATCTGCATCTCCATGTTCGGCTACGTGAACGGCGCCACCTTCACCACGGCGCGGGTCTACCAGGCCATGGGGGAGGACGAGCTCTTCGCCGGCCGCGCCGCGGACCTGAACCGCCACGGCGTGCCCGCGGTGGCCTTGTGGATCCAGGGCGGCTGGGCCTGCGCGCTCACCCTCAGCGGCACCTTCGACCAGCTGGTGGACTACAGCACCTTCGCCCAGCTCATTTTCGTGGTGGCCATGATCGCCGGCGTCTTCGTCCTGCGCCGCACCCGACCGGACCTGGAGCGGCCCTACAAGGTGTGGGGCTATCCGGTCGTCCCCCTCATCTACATCGTCGGCGGTGGTGCCATCCTCCTCGCCTTGCTGCGGTTCAAGCCGGCGTTCACGTGGCCGGGGGTGTTTCTGGTGGCATGCGGTGTGCCGGTATACCTGTGGCGGCGTAGGCAGAAATGAATTCTCGGCCACTCCGATCAAACATCAGTCGTGTGATAGCCATTGTTATGCTCGTCTCTTTGGCATTGGCTTGCCGAAGACCGGTATCAAGCCCTTGGGACCAAGCACAGCTGACAAGAAGGGCACCGGTCGAGATTGGCTCTGGATACCCGAATGTGAGGCCGCTCATCCGTCGGCCGCCCGATCTTCCAGTCTTGCACCAAGGTCATGCGAAGGAAGTTGCCGAATCCCTGGAGGCACTGCTTCGATGGATGAAACAAGTACCGAGGCATTGCCTGAAAACATGGTTGGAATGGCCCGTGCCAAGTGAACACGGATCGATTAGCAACCAACGCTGGATCCAAGCGGCTCAGGGAATGTGCGAAGGCATTCCGCATTGGACAGGATCAGCCACGGACCTCCCGCATGTTGAGATCACACTCCCAAGGGTCACACTCCGGCCCCCCTTGCTGTCCACTCAGGTGTTGCGGAAGTGGTTCGGTCGGCCCTTCGACACACGATGGATTAGGGTTGATGTGACGGTGGGTCCCGATGGTGTGCCGACCCGCGCCACCTCGCGTCCAGGACACGAACTCAACGCAGACAACAGATTCGCGGTCGATCACGCCATGCAGTGGCGATTCGTGCCCACCCTGATCAATGGAGTACCTCAATACGACCAGGTCTTCATCTGGGTCGGATTCCGCTGGCGGATGTTCCGGACCGAGCCGGAAGCGATTTCCTTCATGGAAGAACCCCAGGCCTGCGGATGCGAGCGATTCATCCCTCAGTAACCGGTAGTCGGCAACCCAATCCGACATCTGGTGAAAGCTAAGCGCCCCGGGCCGTGGTGTTATCCCGGGTGATTTGCAGCATCCCTTGACGTGAATATTATTTGCATTACATTTATCTCCCGGAGGTAGGCGTGCCATTCCTCTGGGACTCGCAGAACACGGCCCATCTGGCGGCCCACGGAGTGGATCCCGAAACCGCTGAAGCCGTGTTCTCGGCCCCTGACGCGGTGTTCTGCCCTTCACCCTCGGGCCAGGGCCGCATCGAGTGCGAAGGCACCGTGGCGGGCCGGCTGCACCGGCTGGTGTTCAGCCGCATCGCCGGATCCGTGGATCTCTACCCCATCTCGTGCTTCCCCATCCGCAAGCGGAGGACCCCATGACCACGCGCAAGAAAGCAATGACCTACCAGGAAGCCGCGGCCCAGTCCGGGACGCCGCCCACCCTCGCGCACTTGCAGGCGAACTTCGCCCGGATCGCCGCCGAGGTGGAAGCCGAGGCTGGACCCCAGGTGCCCGCCCTGCTGCAAAGCCGCGGACGCCCCCGCAAGGGCGTGAAGACGGAGGCCACGGCCACCCACAGCCTGCGGGTGCCGGACGCCCTGTGGGCGATCCTGGAGGCCAAGGCCAAGCGCGCCGGCATCAGCCTCAACCAGGCGGCGAACCTGGCCATCCTGGAGTGGGCCAGCCGGAGCTGAGGCTGGGCCGTCTCCCTTGGCCTACCTGCTGGGACCTCAATCGGCGAAACTGGAGGATTGATCCCTCAAGGAGCGCCCCATGGCCCACATCGTCGTTCTCGGAGCCGGCCGCGTCGGCGGCACCATGGCCCAGGACCTGGCCCGGGACTTCCAGGTCACCGTGGCGGACCGCAGCGTCGAGGCCCTGGCCCGCTTCCAGGGCACCGGCATCAAGACCCGCGAGGCCGATCTCGCCACCCGGTCCGGCGTGGTGGCGGCGGTGGCGGACGCGGACATCGTGGTGGGCGCGGTGCCAGGCTTCATGGGCTTCGCCACGGCGAAGGCCGTGCTGGAGGCCGGCAAGACCCTGGTGGACATCTCCTTCTTCGACGAGGACTGCTACGAGCTGGACGAGATCGCGAAGGCCCGGGATCTCGTCGCCATCGTCGACTGCGGCGTGGCGCCCGGCGCCGGCAACATCATCCTGGGCGACACGGTGCGCGCGTGGGAGCGCGTGGACCGCTTCGAATGCCTGGTGGGCGGCCTGCCCCTGGTGCGCAAGTGGCCCTACGAGTACCAGGCGGGCTTCAGCCCCATCGACGTCATCGAGGAGTACACCCGCCCCGCCCGCTACGTGGCCGGCGGCAAGGTCGTGACCTGGCCCGCGCTGTCCGAGCCCGAGCTGGTGGATTTCGAGAGCCTCGGGACCCTGGAATCCTTCAACACCGACGGCCTGCGCAGCCTCATCAAGAGCTTCCCCCAGATCCCCGACATGAAGGAGAAGACCCTGCGCTACCCCGGCCACATCGAGCTGATGCGCGTGCTGCGGGAGACGGGCTTCTTCCGGAAGGAGCCCATGACAGTGAAGGGCGTGACGATCAGCCCCCTGGACCTCACCACCGCCCTGCTCTTCCCCATGTGGCAGATGAAGGAGGGCGACGTGGACGTCACCGTCCTGCGCATCACCGTGGAAGGCGTGAAGGACGGCCAGCCCGCGAAGCGCGTGGTGGACATGGTGGACCGCCAGGATCCGGCGACCGGCTTCACCAGCATGGCCCGCACCACCGGCTTCACCTGCACCGCCGCCGTGCGCCTCGTGGCCTCCGGGCGCTTCACCCGCAAGGGCATCTCGCCCCCGGAATTCATCGGGCTCGAGGCCGGCGCCTGGGACTTCGTGCGCCACGAGCTGGCGGCGCGGAACGTGGTGTTCCGGGAGCGGTGATTGAGCCCGACCCTCCATCACCGCGCCTGCAACCTCTGCGAGGCCATCTGTGGCCTCGAGATCGCGGTGGAGGGGAACCGGGTCGTGGGCATCAAGGGGGACCCCGCGGACCCCTTCAGCCGCGGCCATATCTGCCCCAAGGCCGTGGCCCTGATGGACATCCAGGAGGACCCGGACCGCCTGCGGGGGCCGGTGTGGCGTGTGGGCGACACGTGGATCCCCCTCGGCTGGGACGAAGCCATCGACCGGGCCGCCACGCGCCTGGCCGAGATCCACAAGGCGCACGGCGCGGACGCCATCGCCAGCTACCAGGGCAACCCCAGCGTCCACAGCCTGGGGCTGATGACCCACAGCGGGCCCTTCCTCAGCCTCCTGAAGACCCGCAACCGCTATTCGGCCACCTCCGTGGACCAGCTGCCCCACCAGTTGGTCTGCTTCTGGATGTACGGCCATCCGCTCCTGGTGCCCGTCCCCGACATCGACCGCGCGGACTTCATCCTGATGCTGGGGGCCAATCCCCTGGCATCCAACGGCAGCATGTGGACCGTGCCCGGCGTGGGCAAGCGCCTGGAGGATCTCCAGGGGCGCGGCGGCCGCCTCGTGGTGATCGACCCCCGCCGCACGGAGACCGCGCGGAGCGCCGACGAACACCAGTTCATCCGTCCCGGCAGCGACGCGGCCTTCCTCTTCGCGCTGCTCCACACGATCTTCGAGGAAGGCCTCGCGCAGCCCGGCCGCCTCGCCGGCATGGCCGATGGCCTCGAGGCTGTGCGGGAGGCGGTGCGGCCCTTCACGCCGGAGGCCGCGGCGCGGGCCACCGGCATCGAGGCGGAGGCCATCCGCCGCCTCGCCCGGGCCTTTGCGTCTGCGCCCCGAGCCGCCTGCTACGGCCGCCTCGGAGTCTCCGTGCAGCGCCATGGAACCCTGTGCCAGTGGGCCATCCAGCTCCTCAACCTGGTGACGGGCAACCTGGACCGCGAGGGCGGCTCCCTGGTCACGCGGCCCGCGGTGGACATCCTGGCGGGTGCGCGGCCCGGGGGCCACGGCCGCTGGACCAGCCGCGTGCGAGGCCTGCCGGAAACCCACGGCGAGCTGCCCGTCGCGGCCCTGGCCGAAGAGATGCTCACGCCGGGACCCGGGCAGGTGAAGGCCCTCGTGACGATCGCCGGCAATCCCGTACTCTCGACGCCCTACGGAACCCAACTCGAGCAGGCCCTC
>JBGASS010000018.1:0-15770 GCA_044229555.1 Holophagaceae bacterium | reverse complement strand
GGCGCGCGGCGGTGGCGCGGATGGCGGCGTCGAAGCGGGGCGCATGGTCGAGGGCCACGTCCAGGGCCTCCAGGCTGGCGGCGGGCATCGAGTAGGGCAGCTGCAGCGCGGCCAGCTTCCCCACGAGGGCGGGATCCCCCAGCAGGTAGCCGAGGCGCCAGGAGGCCGAGGCCAGGGCCTTGCTGAAGGTGCGCAGCAGCACCACGTTCGGGAAGCGGTCCACGGCGAGGCGGTGGGTGCGCGGGGCGAACTCTCCGTAGGCTCGTCGAGCACCACCGGCGAAGCCGGGTCGTCACGATGGCTGGCGACGCCAGCAGCGGTTCCAGTTCGTCCGGAGGAAGCCATGCGCCGGTGGGATTGTTGGGCAGCGTGACCCACAGCTGCCGCGCGCCCGCCGCCAGGGCGTCGAGCCAGCCCTCCAGGGGGAAGGCGGTGCCCACCGGCACGGGCCGCGGAGACCCCAGGTACGCTCACCAGCAGCAGGTAGAGGAGAAGCCGAACGGGCACGGCGACGACGTCGCCCGGTTCGAGTCCCGCCAGGGCCACGTGGTCCAGGAGGGCGCCGCTGCTGGGGCCCAGCAGGAGGCCGCCCGCCGGCGCGCCGAGGCGCAGGCGCAGGCGTTCATGTCCCGCCTGCCGCTCGGGGTAGACGTGGAAGGGCAGGGCGGCGAGGCGTTCGAGCAGCGCGTCTCTTGGCTTCCGCAGGTAGCCGGAGGGCTCGTTCGCTGTGGAGGCGCACGAGGGGCCGCGCCGGCGCCGCCGCCTCGGGGCGCGTGTAGGGTTGAAGGGTGTCGAGATCCCGGCGGAGGAGGCTCATGGTTCCCTCCGCGCGCGCAGGGACGCGCTGGCGCCGTGGTGGGGCAGTCCTTCGGCCTCCGCCAGGCGCGCGACCCAGGGTGCCATGGCCGCGGCGTCCGCGCCGGCGAGGCGGAGCAGGCTCTGCCGCTTCTTGAAAGTTGCGACAAGGGGGCTGGAATAGCGCGCCGTGCGGCTGGTGGGCAGCACGTGGTTGGGGCCCGCGCCGTAGTCGCCGAAGGCCTCCGCGCTGCTGGCACCGATGAAGGGCGCTCGGCAGCGGCGTGGAGACCTGGCGTCCAGGCTTCCGGGTCGCGCACGATGAGCTCCAGGTGCTCGGGGGCCCAGGCCTGGGCGAAGGCGAGGGCGAGCTCGCGGTCCGCGCGGACGAGGCCCGTGGCGGGACAGGCTGGCCTCCAGGATGGCGCGCGCCGGGGCGAAGCCGCCACGCGGGTGCGCAGCTCGGCCTCGACCCTCGCCAGCAGGCCGCCGTCGCCGGGAACGAGCACCGCCGCGTCGTCGGGGTCGTGCTCCGCCTGGGCCAGGAGGTCCTCCGCCAGCCAGGCGGGATCCGCGGTGTCGTCGGCGAGGATGAGCAGTTCCGTGGGGCCCGCCACGCTGTCGATGCCGCAGCGGCCGATCAGCTGCCGCTTGGCCTCCGCCACGAAGCGGTTGCCGGGGCCCGCGATGAGGTCCACGGCGGGTTCGCCGTAGACTAGCCAGGCCACCGCCTGCGCGCCGCCCCAGGGTGATGAGTTCTTCGACCCCGAGCAGCGCGGCGCAGGCCAGGACCAAGGGATCCACGCCCTCGGCCTTGGGCGGCGTGACCGCCACGATTCGCCTCACCCCGGCCACCTGGGCGGGGATCACCGTCATGGCCAGGGTGCTGGGGTAGAAGGCCCGGCCGCCGGGCACGTAAACGCCGACGCGCTCCAGGGGCACCCACCGTTCGCCGACGCTGCCGCCGAAGTCCAGGGAAGGTCCAGGTCGCCAAGGGCGCTCCCGCTGGCCTGCCGCGAAGCGGCCACATTGGCAGCGAGGGTCTCGAGGGCGTCGACGAGGCGGGGTCCTCGACCCTGGGGCGGGCGAGGGCCGCATCCGCTGGCCGCACGGGGGACGCGCAGGGGAGTCCGCCGCGAGGCTCAGCCCGTCGAAGGCCTCCGTGTGGCGCAGGACCGCGGAAAGACCGTCCCGGCGGACGTCCGCCAGGATTCCTGCGACCTTGTCACGGGTGTCTCGCTCAGCGTCCTCATCGCGCGCCGGAGCCACCCAACCGGGCAGCCCAGCCCGGTCTTCAAACGTGATGGACCTGATGAAGTAACACCTGTGCACCCCTGTGGCGAAAGATCGAGACTATCGGCGGACGGACTCCGCCGCAACCGTCAATGTGGCCGGAGGGGTCCCGCGGGTCCGCGGCTCAGGCCGAGAGCCCCGCGAAGACCGGCCGCGGGGCGTGGGCGCCGGGCCTCGGCCTCGGCCCAGGTCAGGCAAGGAAGGATCGGCGAGGAGGGCCTTCACCAGCGCCACGTGCAGGGCATGCCCGGCGGCGTGGGCCTCCACGAGGCCCTTCAGGGGCGCGCCGAGGAGGGCCAGGTCGCCGACGAGGTCGAGGATCTTGTGGCGCACGGCCTCGTCCTCGAAGCGCAGGGATTCGTTCAGGGGACCGTCGAGGCCGAAGACCACGGCGTTCTCCAGGCTGCCCCCCAGGGCCAGGCCGTGGGCGCGCATGAACTCGATCTCGTGCTCCAGACAGAAGGTGCGGGCGAGGCCCACCTCCTGGGCGTAGCGGGCGGGGGTGATGCCGATCTCCCGGCACTGGCGGCCGATGGAGGGATGGTCGAAGTCGATGGTGTAGCGCACCCGGAAGCCCTGGAAGGGACTCACGCGGATCCACTTGTCGCCGCTGCGGACTTCCACCGGGCGCAGCACCTGGATGAAGCGGCGCCGGCCGGGCAGGGGCCGCAGGCCCCCGGCGAGGATGGCGTCCACCCAGGGGGCGGCGCTCCCGTCGAGGATGGGCAGCTCGACATCCGCGCCTTCGGCGTCGATCTCGATGCGGAGGTGGTCGACGCCGAGGCCGGAGAGCGCGGAGAGCAGGTGCTCGATGGTCTGCAGGCGGAGGCCATCCTTCACCAGGGTCGTGGCCAGCCGCAGATCGCCGGTGAACCCGGCCTGCACGGGGATGACGGTGCCAGTCTGAAGGTGGAGGAAATGGAGTCCGGTGGGAGCGTCCACCGGCACGAGGCGCACGGTGCAGGGACGGGCCCCATGCAGGCCATGACCCGTCAAAGTCACGGCCTGCATCATGGTTCGGGGCTGGAGGTCCTCTTTCATCGCTTCTCGGTTTCCGGGGACCAGACAAGCTAAGGCCATGCCAATGCACCATCTCCAATCATTGGTAGCTTAGGAGCGCCATGTCCCCGTGCCGTGCGTGGTCGTTCCGGCCACAGGCTGTGGTCAGCCGTCGATCCAGTCCTCGGGGAGGGTGATCTTGCGGTTGGTGGCGGGGGAAGGGATGAGCCGGACCCGGAGGCCCATCGCCTCCAGCAGGGAGACATCGTCGGTGCCCTCGAAGCCCGTGGCTTCGGCCCACCGGAAGGCCTCCAGCCAGATTGAAAGCCTGGCGGCCTGCGGCGTCTGGGCCCGGAAGATGGTCTCCCGGGCTTCGGTGCCCAGGATGCGGCCCTCGGGATCCACCCGCTTCAGGGTGTCCGTGGAAGGCTCTCCCAGCACCGCCCCGTCCCACGCCTCCAGGGCCGCCAGCGCCTCGAGGATGGGGCCGGCGGGGGGGAAGGGCCGGACCCCGTCGTGGACGAGGACGGGCAGGTCCGGGGCTTCGGGCAGGGAGCGCAGGGCGGCCGCCACGCTGGCCTGGCGGGTGGGTCCGCCGGGCACCACGCGCAGCGGGAGGCCGAGGGACCATCCGTGGACCTCCTCCACCCGGTCGGCGGGCACGGCGAGGGCGATGCCGGCGAGCCGGGGCATGCCCGGCGCCAGGAAGGCCTCCAGGGTGGCCCTCGTAAGGGCCGCCCCTGCCAGTCCCGGAACTGCTTGGGGACGCCGCCCCCCATGCGAAGGCCCTGGCCCCCGGCGGAAGCACGAGCCAGACTCCTCTCGGGGTCCTGGAGGACCGTCAGCGCTGGCGCGTGATGAAGGGTTCGACACCGCGATCCTTGGCGAAGGCCTGGGTGATCTGCTCCAGGGCCTTCTGGGCATCCTGGGCCCGGGCCGAAGCTGCCCACCCGCACGCGCTTCACGGCGGCTCCGCCCCGGGTGAAGGCGTCCTGGAGGCTCACCGGGCCGAAGGGCGCCAGTTCCGTGCTCAGGCGCTGGATGTTTTCCGGACTGGCGAGGGCGGCCACCTGGATGGTGTAGGGATCCGTGCGGTCCAGGCTCAGGTCGATGGGGGCGGGCCTGCCGGCGGCGTCCACGCTGCGGAGCTTCACCTTGGCCACGCCGGCGTTGGCGAAGCCCAGGTCCTTGGCGGCCTGCCGGCTGAGGTCGAGGATGCGCCCCTTGGCGAAGGGCCCGCGGTCGTTGACCTTCACCACGAC
This sequence comes from Holophagaceae bacterium, assembly GCA_044229555.1. Taxonomy (GTDB): domain Bacteria; phylum Acidobacteriota; class Holophagae; order Holophagales; family Holophagaceae; genus JADJVL01. The sequence continues at coordinate 11,421 of JBGASS010000018.1, read as the reverse complement.
CTTGCGGCCATTGGCCTGGTTCTCGACCTCCAGGTAGGTTCCGAGGGGGAGGGTACGGTGGGCGCAGGTGTAGGCGGCGGGATCGAAGATCTCCCCGCTGGCGGTGGGCTTCCCGGCGAAGCCGTCACCGTTGCCGCCGTACCAGCTGCTTTCGCCCTCTTCGCTGAAGGCGTAGGCGTCGGCGGTCAGGTTGCCGCCCCCGGGCCCCAGCCGGGGCGAGGCGACCGGCGGGCGGGTGCAGTGGACCGTAAAGAAGAGGGCCAGCAGGGGCGCCAGGGGCAGCACCAGGGGGCGGAGCCGCCGCACGAGGCCGCCCCGCCCCACCTTCACGGGCAGGAAGGGCCCGAGCTGGACCCGAACCGCCGCCAGGGTGATCTGATAGGCGCGGGACCAATTCCGGGGTTGGGGGGTGAGGAGCACCAAGGGCATCCTTCCAGGGGGCTGCCCGCGCCTATCAGATCACCCTGGCGGCGGTTCGGGTCCAGCTCGGGCCCTTCCTGCCCGTGAAGGTGGGGCGGGGCGGCCCGTAACCATCCGATCAGCCTATCGCAACGGTCCGGAAAGGCAAGCGGAAAAACCCCAGCGCACCCCTCGGGATGCGAGCATTTCCGGCCTTCCGGCCGGGGTCTTCCTGGACGCCTACTGCCGGGAAGGGATCTCGGCGACCTGGAAGACCCGGGGCTTGTTGCCCCCTTCCCGGAACTGTTTCGGCAGCCGGGGGATCTGCCCTTCGGCCTCCCCCTTCGAGGCGTAGGAGCCCACGAAGAGCTGGTTGCAGGTCTGCCCGTTCTTCATGGCGATGGGCATGACGAAGAGGTCCTTGTTCCAGGCCGACAGCCACTCCGCCGCGTTGCGGAGGGTGTCGACCTGGCAGGCGATCTCCAGCCGGATGGTCCACTGGCTGCGCTTCAGGGACTGGACATGGGCCTGCCCCTGCGGCAGGACCTGATCCATCCGGCCGGCCTTCAGGGAGGCCCACCGCTGTTCGGGGCTGGCGGGGGCGGACGGCTGCGTCTTGGAGGACGGCGCGGGGACGGGATCCGGGGTTGGAACGGGCCTCTGCAACGGGGCCTGAGCAGGCGTGGGCACCGGGGCCTGAGCAGGCGTGGGCACCGGGGCCTGAACAGGCGTGGGCACTGGGGCGGGTTTCGCGGGAGCGACCGCGGGCGATGGAGCCGCCGGTCCCCCGTCCTCCGGGCTCGGAGACGGCCGGAGCTTCCACCAGGCCGCGCCGCCCCCGGCGAGGCCGAGGAGGAGGAGGCCCACGATCCATCCGGTCCGGCCCCTCCGCGGATGGGCCGTGAAATCCGGAGCGTCGGCATGGAAGCCGTCCGACCGGTCCGGTTCAGGCAGCAGGAGGCCCGGGAAGGGCTCCGGTCCCGGATCCAGGGGTTCGAGGACCAGGGGCGGCGCCGTCGGGGACTGGAAAGCCTCCCGGTCCTGGGGTTCCGGCAGCAGGGCCTGGCCCTCCTCCACGTGCACCGAAACGTCCTCGTGGGCTTCCGGCAGACTGGGGGGGATCGGGTTCTCGGCGGTGATCTCGTCCTCGTCCCGTTCCGGGGGCGGCCACCGGAGACCGAGGGGCGGCTGAGTCGGCTGGGTCGGCGGTGCCGCGGGGTCCGCGGGCCGGAGGGCGGGGGCGGCCGGCGGGGGCGGAGGTTCCGCCATGCGGTCCAGCTGCTCGGCCATGTGGTCCAGGTTCGCGGTGGGCAGCTGGGCGGCCTGGATGTGCTCGATGAGCGAAGGCCCCCGCGTTCCAGGTTCCGGATCCTGCCCCGCATCCGTTGGAGGGATCACCACCGGCTGAGTGGGCAGGAGGCCCGGCGCGGCCACCACCAGGACCTGGGGGGAGGCCGGATCCGCAGCCGCCGCCGCGGGAATGGGCGCCCCGTTCGGCGCGGCCTTCGCCCAGGCGAGCTCCTTCAGGAACAAGGCCAGGGCCCCCAGGCGCATGGGCTCGGTGCCGGCCTCCCGGGCCAGCTCAAGAAGGCTCCGGCGGCCGTCGAAAAGGGCGGGCACCTTGGCCAGATCGGGGGGCAGGCTGGCTTCCGGCGGCTGGACGTGCAGCTCCAGCACCTGGTCCAGGGGGCCCAGCAGCTCCAGCATCCGCTCCCGGTCCCGCAGGTTGAGCAGGCCGCCGAGGAGGAGGGCGGGGGTGTCGAGGGCGAGCCGGACCACGGAGCTGTCCAGCTCCCGGGCCTCGAAGCCGGCGTTCACCCCTTCGGCGCCCAGGGCGCCCCAGACCACCCGCTCCACCTGGAAGCGCGCCACGTCCAGGAGGTCCCGCTGGGTGATGAAGCCCATCTGGATGAGGTTCCGCCCGATGGACAGGCCCGGCGCCAGGTTCTCCAGGGCGTAGTCCATCTGGGCCTGGGTGAGCTTGCCGCGCTCCACCAGGAGGTGGGTCAGCCGGTCCAGAGGGTGGGTGCTCTGGGCGAAGACGATCTGGCCGCCGTCGAGGAAGATGGCGCGGTGGGGATCCTGCCCGACCCGCCAGACGCCGGTGGCGCCATCGCGGATCCGGCTGAAGAGGTCCTGGAGGGCGTCCAGGCTCATCGGACCACCCAGCGCTCGAGCTTCAGCTTGCCGACCTTCACCAGCAGCCGCATGGAGGCCTTGAGGGCGAGGCGGAAGCTGGGATCCAGCACCTTCTCGCCGTCGAGGCTGACGGCGCCCTGGCCGATGAGCCGCTCCGCCTCCTTGCGGGAAGGCGCCAGGCCGCGCTCCACCAGCAGCTTCGCCAGCATCGCTTCCCCGTCCGTGGGCTCGACCTCGACGTCCGGGGCATCCTCGGTGCTGCGTTCGGAGAAGCGGCGGATCCAGCGTTCCTGCGCGGCGTCCGCTTCGGCGTCCCCATGGAACTGGCGCACGATCTCCCGGGCCAGGGCCTTCTTGGCGCCCATGGGATGGCCGCCCTTCATGGCCTCGATCTCGGCGGGCAGCTTGTCGGTGAGCAGCAGCCACCAATCCCACATGACGGCGTCGCTGATGCTCATGGCCTTGCCGAACTGGGTGTCGGCGTCCTCCATGAACCCGATGTAGTTCCCCAGGGACTTGGACATCTTCTCCACGCCATCGAGGCCCAGGAGCAGGGGCACCGTCAGGACGATCTGGGCCTGCTGGCCGTAGGTCTCCTGGAGGATCCGGCCCTGCATGAGGTTGAAGAGCTGGTCGTTGCCGCCCAGTTCGACGTCCGCCTCCAGGGCCACGGAATCGTAGGCCTGGGCGATGGGGTAGAGCAGCTCGTGGATGGCGATGGGCTCCTGGGCATTGAGGCGCTTCTGGAAATCATTGCGCTCCAGCATCTGGGCCAGAGTGAAGCGGGAGGTCAGGTGGATCCACTGGTCGCCCTTGAATTCGCCGAACCACTCGCTGTTGAAGCGGATCACCGTCTTCGCTGGATCCAGCACCTTGAAGACCTGGGCCTTGTAGGTCTCCGCGTTGGCCAGCACCTCCTCGCGGGTGAGCGGGGGCCGCGTGGCCTTCTTGCCGGTGGGATCGCCGATGAGCCCGGTGAAGTCGCCGATGAGGAAGGTGACCTCGTGGCCGAGCTGCTGGAACTGGGCCATCTTCCGCAACAGGACGCCGTGGCCCAGGTGCAGGTCCGGCGCCGTGGGGTCGAAGCCGGCCTTCACCCGCAGGGGGCGGTCCAGGGCCAGCTTGGCCGCCAGGGCCTCCCGGGTGTGGCAGGTGACGGTGCCCTTCAGGAGCAGATCCAGGGCGGGAGGCGCGAGGCTTGGGACCATCCTGGAATCTTGGCGGAAAAGCGCTCCGGCACCAAGGGCGGCGGCCCCCGCGAAGGCTCGGGCCGGCCCCTACTGAACGTCCAGGTCCACCACCTGCCCGCGCTCGAACTCCACGGTGAAGGTGGCCCCGCCGGGCTGGACGTAGCGGATCCAGGTGCGGGGCTGGCCCTTCACCGCGTCGGGGCGGATGCGGAAGCGCGTGCCGTCGCGGCCGAGCAGCTCCCCCAGCGGGGGGCGCCGGGCGGGCAGGGCCGCCACCTTCGGGCGCCAGGCCTTCGCCGCCCTCAGGAATCCCTCCTCCGAACCGAACTTGGCCCGCAGCCCCGGGGATTCCCGGAGGAGGGCCACGGCGCCGGGGTCGTCCCCCAGGCGGTCGAAGGGCGCCCGGAGCTGGGCCCAGCCGCGGTCGGCGGCGGCTTCCGCCTGGCGCCGGGCAATCCATGTGAAGGAGCCGCAGGTGGCCAGGAAGACCAGCAGCAGCAGGCCGCAGCCCAGGGACACCTTCTGCCCCAGGGAGGGCCGGGACCCGGCGCCGCCGGCGGGCCGGCCCGGAAGCGGAAGTCCCGCGTCCGTCATCAGTCCACCGCGAGGTCCACCAGGAGGCCGTCCTCCCATTCGGTCCCCAGCCGCGCGCCCTTGCCATTGACGTAGTTCATCCGCACCCGGCGGTGGCCGCGGTCGATGGCGATGTTCATGTCGAGGCGGCCGGAGGTGAGTCCGGGCTTTTCGACAGGCAGGGGTTCGAGGCGAGGCCGCCAGGCCCGGACCTTCGCCAGGAAGGCCGCTTCGCTGGGAAAGTGGGCGGCGAGGCCCGGATTCGCGCCGTAGACCGCCCTGGCGCCTTCGTCGGTCTCCAGCTGCTGGACGATGGCCCGGGTGGCCGCCCATTCGGCGGTGGCGGCCTTGCTGACGGCGCCGGCGCAGGTCGCGATGCCGCCGACGCAGGCCGCCACGCCCAGCGCCGCCACGATGCCGCAGCCCATGAGCAGCTTGGCCCAGCCGGGCCAGCCGGCCTTGGCGGGACGGCCCATGCCGCCGTTGTCCCAGGATGAATCGGTCATGGCTTGCCCTCTCCGGGGGTGGTTGGCGATGGCGCGATGGCCGGATCGAGGGCCAGCAGGGTGAGGCCGCCGCTCGTGCCGCGCCAGGCCATGCGGAGCCGGGAGCCGTCGGGCATGCGGTAGCCGAACTGGATCCCGGTGAAGGGCTCCTTGGTGAGATCGAAGCGGTTCTGCTCCAGCAGGTCCGGGGTCAGCGGCGGCAGGTCCTCGAGGTGGGGACGCCAGGCAGCGGTGGCGGCGAGGAAGGCCGCCTCGCTCCCGTGGGCCTCGTGGAGGCCCGGATTGCCCGCCCACACGGCCCGGCTACCCGCTTCGGTCCGGAGCTGGTTCACGATCCGCGCGGCATGGTCGTAGTCCGGGCGGATCTGGTTGGTGACGATCCCAATCGCTCCGCGCTTGAAGCCTTCGGGGTCCCGCTTGGCCTTCTGTCCGATCCAGTACCCGCCGCCGACGCAGGCCGCGATGAGCAGGACGAAGAGGACCCCGCAGCCCATGAGGAACTTCGCCCAGGTCGGCAGGCCCGGCCGGGGCGCTTCGCCCATGCCCTGGTTGTCCCATGATGCGTCCGTCACGGCGCCTCCTGATCGAATTCCAGCTCCTGGATCCTCAGATCCTCCCGGTGGCGGCGGGAGCTGCGGCCGCGCACCAGGAGGCGCACCCAGCCGCGGCCCTCCGGCTTGTAGGAGAGGCGCATGCCCTGGAAGGAGACCTGCACCTTGAAGGCTTCAGCGGCGGGCTGCGCGTCGGGGAGGCCGCCCAGCAGCGGCTGCCAGGGCCGCAGGGCCGCGAGGAAGGCTTCCGGGGTCGGATAGCGTCGGGCGAGCTGGGGCTGGCCGGCATAGATCCGGCGTGCCCCCTCGTCGTCCTTCATGGGCTCGACGATGCGGCGAAACTCGGGCCAGAGGGCCCGGGCCATCTCCCCCTGGACTTCCGGATCCGTGGCCACCTTCTCGAAGCCCCGCCGGGCCAGCACCGCCCCTCCCACGGCGCAACCGCCGACGAGGATGGCCGCGACAACGCCGCAGCCCAGGAGGACCTTCGCCCAGGTGGGCAGACCCGCCTTCGGCGCGTCCCCGTAGCCGCCGTTGTCCCAGGAGGAGTCCATGGCGTCCAGGCCTAGAGCAGATTGCTCGCGAGCTCGGCCAGCGGCGAACGCTCGCCCTTGTTCAGCGTCACGTGGCCGGCGATGGTCTGGTGCTTGAAGTGCTCGGCGAGGAAGGAGAGGCCGTTGGTGCTGGCGTCCACGTAGGGGTTGTCGATCTGGTGGGGATCGCCGGTGAGGACCACCTTCGTGCCGTCGCCGGCGCGGGTGAGGATGGTCTTCACCTCGTGGGGCGTGAGGTTCTGGGCCTCGTCCACGATGAGGTACTGGTTGGGGATGCTGCGGCCGCGGATGTAGGTGAGGGGCTCGACGCTCAGGTAGCCGCCCTCCTCCAGCTGGCCGGCGGTCATGGTGGTGCGCCGCCGCTGCTCCATGTTGGCGGTGACGATGAAGTCCAGGTTGTCGTAGATGGGCTGCATGTAGGGGCGCAGCTTCTCGTCCACGTCCCCGGGCAGGTAGCCCAGGTCGCGGCCCATGGGCATCACGGGGCGGCTCACCAGCAGCTTGTGGTAGCGCTCCTCGTCCACCACCTGCTGGAGGCCCGCGGCGATGGCCAGCAGGGTCTTGCCGGTGCCCGCCTTGCCCAGGAGCGTGACCACCTGGACGCTGTCGTCCAGGAGCAGCTCGAAGACGAACTGCTGCTCCCGGTTCCGCGGCTTGATGCCCCAGGGCGGCGCCTCCAGGCGGCGCAGGGGCTTCAGGAGGTTCTCGTTCCCATGGCAGCGGGCGAGGGCCGTATGGCTGGGGTTGCTCCGGTCCACCAGGGTGGCGAACTCGTTGGGCAGGAAAGGGTTGTCCAGGAGGTTGGGCAGGCCCCCTCCGAAGAGCTGGTCCAGGTCGGCGGCGTCCACCTCGAGCTGCCGGTGGCCGGTGAACAGCTCCTCCATCTCCACCATGTCGGTGGTGTAGTCCTCCGCCTGCAGGCCGGCCGCGTCGGCCTTGATGCGCAGGTTGGTGTCCTTGGTGACCAGGACCACCTTCTCCTTGCGGGCCTTCAGCAGGGCGAAGGCGCAGGCGAGGATCTGGTTGTCCGCGTGGTGCTTGTCCAGGCTGGGGATGCCGATGTCCAGGGGATGGACGGCGATGTCCACCTTGAGGGTGCCGTTGTTCTCCAGCTTCACCCCCGAGGCCAGGCTGCCGCTCTCCCGCAGCCGGTCCAGGTGGCGGGAGACGGTGCGCGCGTTGCGCCCGATCTCCGACTGGTCCTTCTTGAAGTGGTCCACCTCCTCGATCACGACGATCGGGATCACCACGTCATGTTCCTGGAAGTGAAAGATGGCCTTGGGGTCATGGAGAAGGACGTTGGTGTCCAGAACGAACACCTTCTTGCTGGATGCGGCCAAGTCTTGCCTCCCGGGGTGCTGAAGGGAGCCTAGCAGCCCTTGGGCGGCCGGTGCAGTCCCGGGCGCCCTAGGGCTGCTTGTGCCGCAAAGCAGGCCTAGCAGCCCTTGGGCGGCCGGTGCAGTCCCGGGCGCCCTAGGGCTGCTTGTGCCGCAACGCGGCCTAGCACCAAGATTCCGACCACGCATCCGATATTGCCTCGCAACGCGATGGTTCTAAGATGAAGGACCCTGGAGGTTGAATTGAGGATCTTCCTGATGACCGTGCTCGCCGCGACCACCCTTGCTGCCCAGACTCCCTTCAAGGCCCCCGAGACCCGGCGCGGTGACGTGGTGGACGACTATTTCGGCGCGAAGGTCGCGGATCCCTATCGCTGGCTGGAAGATGACAACGCCGAGGAGACCAAGGCCTGGGTGGCCGCCCAGAACAAGGTGACCACCGCCTTCCTGGACAAGGCCCCGGGGCGCGAGGCCCTGCGCAAGCGCATCACCGAGCTCTTCGACTTCGAGCGCTACACCGCGCCCTCCAAGCACGGCCGCCACTACTTCTACAGCTACAACACGGGCCTCCAGAACCAGTCGGTGCTCTACGTGACGGAGGCCCTCAAGGACAGGGGCCGGATCCTGCTGGATCCCAACACCCTGAGCAAGGACGGCACCGTGGCGCTCGCCGGCGCCGCCATCAGCGAGGACGGCGCCCTCATGGCCTACGCCACTTCCGTCGCCGGCAGCGACTGGCAGACCTGGAAGGTGCGGGACGTGGCCACGGGGCAGGACCGCGCCGACGAGGTCCGCTGGTCGAAGGCCAGCGGGGCCAGCTGGCGCAAGGACGCCTCGGGCTTCTACTACAGCCGCTTTGCCGCGCCCAAGGAGGGCGATTCCCTCAAGGGCCTCAACCAGGGCCACATGGTCTACTTCCACAAGCTGGGCACGCCCCAGGACCAGGACGTCCTCGTGTTCCAGCGCCCGGACCAGCCCGAGTGGTACCTGGGCGCCGGCGTCAGCGAGGACGGCCGCTGGCTGGTCATCTCCGCGGGGAAGGGCACGGATCCCAAGACCCGGATCTTCCTCCAGGACCTGTCGAAGCCCGGCAGCCCGGTGGAACCCTTCCTCGACGCCATGGACGCTTCCTATTCAGTGATCGGCAACGAGGGCGAGACCTTCTTCGTGCACACGGACAAGGACGCGCCCCGGCAGAAGCTGGTGGCCATCCGCCGCGGCCATCCGGACCCGAAGGACTGGAAGGCGATCATCCCGGAGGGGAGGGGCCAGGACGTGCTGGCGGGCGTCTCCCTCGTGGGGGAACGCTTCGTGGCGAACTGGATGCGGGACGCCCACTCGGTCATCGAGTTCATCGGCCTGGATGGCAGGAAGCAGAAGGAGCTGAAGCTCCCGGACATCGGCTCCGCCGAAGGCTTCGACGGGAAGAGGGCCGACACCGAGACGTTCTATTCCTTCACCGGCTTCACGGATCCCGGCGGCACCTACCGCTACGACTTCAAGACGGGCCGTAGCAGCCTCTTCAAGGCGCCCAGGCTGACCTTCGACCCGGCGGCCTTCGAAACCAAGCAGGTGAAATTCAAGAGCAAGGACGGCACGGAAGTGCCCATGTTCATCGTCCACCGGAAGGGCCTGAAGCTGGACGGCACCAACCCGACCCTCCTCTACGGCTACGGCGGCTTCAACATCTCCCTCACCCCCTCCTTCGCCTCCAGCCGCATCGCCTGGCTGGAGCTGGGGGGCGTCTTCGCCATGCCCAACCTGCGGGGGGGCGGCGAGTACGGCATGGCCTGGTACGACGCCGGACGCCTGGCCCGCAAGCAGAACGTCTTCGACGACTTCATCGCCGCCGCGGAGTGGCTCATCGCGAGGCAGTACACCTCCACGGCGAAGCTGGCCATCAACGGCGGCAGCAATGGCGGCCTCCTGGTGGGGGCCTGCCTCGCCCAGCGCCCGGACCTCTTCGGCGCCGCGGTGCCCGAGGTGGGCGTCATGGACATGCTGCGCTTCCACAAGTTCACCCTGGGCTGGGGCTGGAAGAGCGACTACGGCAGCAGCGAGACGAAGGAGGGCTTCGACATCCTCATGAAGTACTCGCCGATCCATACGATCAAGCCTGGAACGAAGTATCCGCCGACCCTGGTCACCACCGGCGACCACGACGACCGCGTCGTCCCCGCCCACAGCCACAAGTTCACCGCCACCCTGCAGGCCGCCCAGGGCGGAGCCGCGCCCATCCTCACCCGCATCGAGACCGACGCGGGCCACGGGGCCGGCAAGCCCACGGACAAGGCCATCGCCGAGCGGGCGGACGTCTTCGCCTTCCTGGTCAAGGTGCTCGACGTCCCCCTTCCCCCGTCCTTCAAGTAGTCCGCGCCGGAGGTCCCATGCGCATCCTTACCCGTTCCGCCCTCCTGTTCACCCTCGCCGCCGGCCTGGCCGCGCAGGCGCCCCCCACGCGGAAGCTGGACGTCGTCGACACCTATTTCGGCACCAACGTCCCGGATCCCTACCGCTGGCTGGAGGACGACCACAGCCTGGACACCCAGGCCTGGGTGAAGGCGCAGAACGAGGTCACCTTCGCCTACCTGGCGGGGATCCCGGAGCGGGAGCGCATCCGCGAGTGCCTGACGAAGCTCTGGGACTACGAGAAGTATGGCGCGCCGAGCAAGCACGGGAAGGCCTACGTCTACAGCTACAACACGGGCCTGCAGAACCAGGGCGTGGTCTACATCACCGAGAAGCTGGAGGAGAAGGGCCGGGTGCTCTTCGATCCCAACGCCCTGAGCAAGGACGGCACGGTCTCCCTGGGCGGGATGCGCTTCAGCGACGACGGCACCCGCGTCGCCTACAGCCTCTCGAAGGGCGGCTCGGACGTGAGCACCTGGAGGGTCCGCGACGTGGCGACGGGCCAGGACCTGCCGGACGTGCTGCCCGCGGGCCGGCTGCGGGTGAACGACTGGGCCAAGGACGGCAGCGGCTTCTACTACGCCGACTACCCGAAGGTGGAGGCGGGCAAGGCCCTCACCGCGGTGTACAAGAACCAGAAGCTCTTCTTCCACAAGCTGGGCGATCCGGTGGAGAAGGACGCGGTGGTCTACGAGCGCCCCGACCAGCCGGACTGGGGCTTCGGCGCCGGCGTCTCCGATGACGGGCGCTGGCTGGTGATCTACCAGAGCCAGGGGACGGAGCGGAAGAACCGCGTCTTCCTCAAGGACCTGGGGCAACCCGGCGGCAGGGTGGAGCCGCTCTTCGACAAGTTCGACGGTTCCTACAGCGTGCTGGGCAACGACGGCGACATCTTCTACGTCCACACGGACTTCGGCGCCCCCCGGCACCGGGTGGTGGCGGTGGACCGCAAGGATCCCCGCCCCGAGGCCTGGAAGGAACTCATCCCCGAGGGCCCGGGCCGGGACGTCATCGCCGGCGTGAACCTCCTGGGCAACACCTTCGCGGTCACCTGGAAGGTGGACGCCCTGAACACGGTGAAGCTCTACGACCTGAAGGGGAAGCTCCAGAAGGAGATCAAGCCCGAGGGGCTCGGAAACCTCGGCGGCTTCGGCGGCGAGCGCAAGGACACGGAAGTCTTCTACACCTTCACTTCCTACAACCAGCCTCCGACCCTCTACCGCTACGACCTGAGGAAGGGCAGGAGCACGGTCTTCCGCCAGCCCAAGGTGGACATCCGGCCGGGCGACTTCGAGGTCCGCGAAGTCTTCTACACCAGCAAGGACGGCACCAAGGTGCCCATGTTCCTGGCCCACAAGAAGGGCCTCAAGCTGGACGGCGCGAATCCCACGCTGCTCTACGGCTACGGCGGCTTCAACATCGCCATGTCGCCGGGCTACAGCCCGGTGAACCAGGTCTGGATGGAGATGGGCGGCGTCTACGCGGTGGCCTGCCTGCGGGGCGGCAGCGAGTATGGCAAGGACTGGTGGGAGGCCGGCAAGCGCGAGAAGAAGCAGAACGTCTTCGACGACTTCATCGCCGCGGCGGAGTACCTGGTCGCGGAGAAGATCACCTCCACCCCGAAGCTTGCCATCAGCGGGGGATCGAATGGCGGCCTGCTGGTGGGCGCCTGCCTCGCCCAGCGCCCCGACCTCTTCGGCGCCGCGCTGCCGGCGGTGGGCGTCATGGACATGCTGCGCTACCACAAGTTCACCATCGGCTGG
>JBGASS010000017.1:0-15793 GCA_044229555.1 Holophagaceae bacterium | reverse complement strand
CGGGCGGGGTTAGGGGGTGTGGATGCTGCACTGGTTTTGGCCGATTTCGTGGCGCCCGCAGCCGGCGCAGTTGGCCGCGCGCCCGAATCGCCTTTGGTCTCCGCGGCTCCCGTGGAAGCGCGTGGGGGTGCTGGTGGGGATTTCTTCGCCGGTTTGCGGCTGGGTTCGATGCCCGCGAGGAGCTGGGCGAGCCGCTTGCCCGGGTAGAACTCGTGGAGCAGCGCGTCGCCGATGATGGCGCCATGGACGCCCATGGCCTCGAGCTGCTTCAGCTGGGAAAGGGACTGGATGCTGGCCTCCACCATCCGGAGGCACTTCTTGACGGGGACCTTCTTCAGGAGGGCGATGGCGGCGTCGAAATCCGCCTTCCAGGTGTCCAGGTCGCGGCCGGTGACGCAGATGATGTCCGCCCCCGCCTCGAGGGCCCGCTTCAGGTCGGCCTCGCTGGAGACCTCCACCACCACGTCGAGCCCCTTGGCGGCGGCGAGCTTCTGGAGGGCCTGCATCCGCTCGACGGGCAGGAGGGCGGCCATGAGGAAGATGGCGTCGGCCCCGAGGATCTTGCTCTCCTCGACCTGGTACTCCTCGAAGATGAAGTCCCGCCGGAGGAGGGGGATCTTCACGGCGCCGCGGGCCTCGGAGAGGTGCTTGTCCTCGCCGGAGTAGAGGAAGCGGTCCGTCGCGATGGAGAGGGCCTTGGCCCCGTTTTCCGCGAGGCTCTTCGCGTGGGTTCCGGCCCGGTAGCTCTCCCGGACCTGCCCGTGCTCGGGGTTTCCGCCGGCCACTTCAGCGATGATCGTCATGCCCGGCTGGGAGAGTTCTTCCTTGAGCGAGTGATGTCCCCGGTACGCTTCCTTGACCGCCGCGGGGCCCCGTTGCTTCTTGATTTCAATATCCAGGGCCTTAAAAATCGCGATCTTTTTCAGCATCCTCTCAGCTCCAAATTAAACCTCTCCACAGGCACATGATTGGGGTGCGAATGACGTTCCGAATTGTCTTCCTGGAACTCCATGAGAACGGGCGCATCTGATCGGGTCAACAAAATTGTTCATAAGAATCTTTAAGCGGAATCTCCTTGTGCGCCATAGTCATCGGCGATTTTTTTTTCAGGTGGGTTTACTGTGAATGCGTGGAGACCCGCATGAACACTACTGTTTTGGCCCATCCGCTGGTGCAGCACAAACTCTCGATGCTGCGCTCGAAAACCACTTCTTCGACCCTCTTCCGGGCCTTGGTGGAGGAGATCGGACTCCTCCTCGCCGTGGCGGCCACGTCGCATCTCGAGGTCGAGGGCACGCGTCTCGAGACGCCCCTCGAGTCCTGCGAGGGGTGGCGGCTGAGGGGCGCAGACCCTGTGCTGGTGCCGATCTTGCGCGCCGGGCTAGGGCTCGTTCCGCCCTTCCTGCGACTGCTTCCCGCGGCCAAGGTCGGCCACATCGGCCTCGCGCGGGACCACGAGACGCTCCTGCCGCGCGCCTACTACCGGAACCTGCCCCCCTCGATGGAGTCCCGGTCCGCGTTCATCCTCGACCCCATGCTCGCCACCGGTGGCAGCGCCGCCGAGGCCGTCCGGCAGCTGCAGGAGTCCGGATCCACGGACATCACCCTGGTCTGCGTGCTCGCCGCGCCGGAGGGCCTCCGCCACCTCGAGGAGGCCCACCCCGGGATGCGCATCGTCACCGCGGCCGTCGACCGTGAGCTCGATGCCCGCGGGTACATCCTCCCGGGCCTGGGGGACGCGGGCGACCGGACCTTCGGCACGGCCTGAACCGGAGCCGCCGCTTCAGCGCTTCATCAGCCCCTTCAGCTTCCCGAACATCCCCGCCCCGGGCTTCTCCTCCCCCTCCGGCTCCTTGTCGTCCATGACGAAGTCCGGCGGGATGGGGACCGATGGATCCAGCTCGAGGGCCTTCTTGAAACAGCCCTTCGCGTTGGTGCGGAAGCCCTTGCGGTGGTAGATCTCGCCCATGAGGGCCCAGGGCTCGGCGGCCTTGGGATGAAGGCGGGACGCGTTCTGCAGGGCTTCCACCGCCCGGGTCGACCAGGCCGGGTTGCTCAGGCGCAGGCGGCCGAGCATCAGCCAGGCGAGGTAGGCGTCGGGGGAATCGGGGTCGAGGCGCACGGACTGTTCGAGGGCCTGGATCGCATCGCCGGTGCGCTCCTGCATCTGGAGATTCTTCGCCACCCGGTAGAACTTCCGCGCCCTGGCGGCAAGATCCCCTTCTTCGGGCTCGCGGGCCGGTTCCTCCAGCACCTCGCCCAGGGCCTGGGGCCCGGAATCACGGGAGCCCGCGGCGGCCGGCCTGGGCGGCCGGCTCGCCGACGGAGGCGCGGCATGGACTTCGAGATCAAGGCTGATGGGGCCGGTGTGCTTGGGCCGCCGGGCGCCCTGCTCGTCTTCCTCGACGATTTCGATCTCGTCAACCTCGGGTTCCGCGGTGGGCTCCACCCGGGGCGGCGCGGGCGGGAAGATCAGGGGGAGCGGCTTGGCTTCGGAGGCCGGGGGGGCCGGCTCCTGGCCAAGGTTGGGCACCTTCCCCGTCGTGCTCTGGGCGCGCTCTGGAGGCGGGATGGGCGCGGGCCTCTCGACCGCCGGTTCGGACTTCTTCGGCGCGGCGGAGGGAAGGTCGCCTTCAGCCAGGCTGAGGGCGCCGATGGCCCACAGGGCGAGGAGCAGCCTGGAGCCGACCACCGGCTCGAGGCCTGAGGCCGCCAGCAGGGTGTCGAAGTCCAGGGGCTCGACCCCGAGGAAGGAGAGGGCATAGGCCTGCTGGGGGTCGATGGGCAGGTCCCCGAGGCTGGACAGCAGCCCCGCCGGAGCCTGCCATTTCCAGCCACGCTGGGCGCTGATCCACGCGGGGATCGTATCGGCGCTGTGGAGGTTCGTCAGGGCCTGCCAGACGAGCTTGCGGTGGTCGAGGGCGATGGGCACGCCCCCGGCCAGGTCGGCGGCGGAGGCGCCCTCCTTCCAGTCGAAGCGCACGACGGGATGTTCCAGGGCGTTCAGGAGGATGAGGTCGTAGAGGTCCGCCAGGTGCTGGTTGCGCTGGTCCGAGGAGAGCAGGCCCCAGTGGACGACCTTGTCCCCCAGCCGTTCGTCCCGGGTGTCCGCGAGCAGCTCCTTGAGGGCGGCCAGGTCCAGCACCCCCTGGCGGAGCAGGTAGTTCCCGAACTGTTCCCCGGCGACGTCGCTTTGCAGGAAGACCAGCTTCCCGTAGCTCCAGAAGAGGCGCCGGCCCCCGTCATTCTGCTCGAGGGTGAGCTCGCCCTGGGCAGAGCGCTGGTAGAGCGCGCCGAGGAGCGCCGGCAGGAAGGCGGGCGGCTGCGTCTGTGTCACGCGGGGTCGACTCCTTGGAGGGTGGCCCTGAATCTACCAAGTCCAGGCGGCTGCGGGGCAGGAAATCCGATGGCTGAGGAAGTTGGAACGGCCTATGCTTTGAATCCGCACAAACCGTATTATCGGCGGGAGAATCCCATGTTCCAGCGGCTCGGAAAATTCCAAATCCAGCGGGTCCTTGGCCAGGGGGCCATGGGTGAAGTGCTGCTCGGCGTCGATCCCACCATCGGACGCGAAGTCGCCATCAAGACCATTCTCCCCACCGCACAGGCCGGCGGGGACGCCAAGGAGCGCTTCGCCCGGGAGGCCAAGGCAGCGGGGGTCCTGAACCACCCGAACCTCGTCACCATCTACGAGTTCGGGGAGGACCAGGGGGTCCTCTACATCGCCATGGAGCTCGTGAAGGGCCATGACCTCGAAGAGCTGTACCGGGACCAGTCCCTCACCCGCAGCGAGGCCCTGGAGGTGCTGGCCCAGGTCTGCGACGGCCTGAACTACGCCCATTCGAACCACATCGTGCACCGCGACATCAAGCCTTCGAACGTGCGGGTCCAGCGGGACGGGAAGCGGATCCACGCGAAAGTGATGGATTTTGGCGTAGCGCGTGTGGGGAATTCCGACATGACCGCCACGGGCATGGTGATGGGAACCGTGAGCTACATGGCCCCCGAATACATCCGCACCGGCCGGCCCGATCCCCGGAGCGACCTCTTCGCCGTCGGCGTCATGCTCTACGAGGCCCTCTCGGGCCGCAAGCCCTTCAGCGGCGACACGACCCCGACCATCCTCTACAAGATCGTCAACGAGCCTCCGGAGCCCCTCGACACCGCCGGCCTCGTGGACATCAGCCCCTCCGTGCGCGGCGTCCTCGACCGGGTCCTCTGCAAGGATCCGGACCAGCGCTACCAGACCGCCGAGGACCTCGCCCGGGCCCTGCGCTCCGCGAAGGATCCGACGTGGACCGGCCAGGCGGGGTCCCCCGCCACCACCGCCCTTCCCGCGGGCGTCCCGGGCACACTGCCCGTTCCCGCGGTCCTGGAGCCCACCGCCGCGGCCTTCCAGCCCGCTTCGGCCGCCCCCCCTCCGCGCCCCGCCAAATCCGGCTCCGGGGCGGGGATCTTCCTCGGGCTGGCCGCAGCGGCACTGCTCCTGGTGGGCGGCGGCGGCGTCGCGCTCTGGGCCCTCCGGGACAAGCTGCCCTTCTTCAATCGGGATGCCGCGGCCGCTCCGGCCGCCGGCGGCAGCGAAACTGGCGAGACCAAGCCCGCTGCGGAGGAGCTCAAGCCGGCCGAACAGCCCGCCCCAGCGACCGGCACGCCGGGCCTGGTTCCGGTGCCTCCGTCCCCCGCGCCGAACCCGCGCCCTGCGGAACCTCGGCCCGCCGAGCCCCGGCCCTCGGTGAAGACCGCCGGCCAGGACCCCGTCCCCGCGACCAGGCCGGCGGAGCCGCCCCCCCCCGCCTCCAACGATCCCTTCGCCCAGGAGAACCTGCGCAAGCTCGGTGCCCCGGAGCGCCTGGCCCTCAGCAACCAGACCATGAGCGAGGCCACCGCGCTCTCGGATTCGGACCCCGCCCGGTCCATCGAGCTGCTCCGCAAGGCCATCGCCGCCAATCCGGGGAACGAGCGGGCCTATGCCTGGCTGCTCGTCGGCCTCTACCGCCAGGAGCGCTTCGCCGAGTTCCAGTCCACCGCCGACCAGGCGCGGCGGAACGGCGTCAGCCTCCAGCGCATGCTGTCGAACGCACGGTTCCGGAGCGTCATCCAGGATGAGCGGCTCAACCGCCGCCTGCCGGGCGGCCTGCGCGGCATGAACGAGGATTGACCCCGGAATGAAGAAGGCCAGCGACGACCTGGAAGCGGCCCTCGGGCACCGCTTCCAGGATCGCGCCCTCCTGGCCCAGGCCCTCACGCCGCCCTCCAGCGGGCTCCATCCCCACAACCAGCGGCTGGAGTTCCTCGGGGATGCCCTGCTGAACGCCGCCGTGGCGCTCCTCATCCACCGCCAGAAGCCGGATTGGGCCGAAGGGGCCATGTCCAAGCTGCGCGGCACCCTCGTCTGCACCGAGGCGCTGGAGGCCTGGGGCCGGGATCTGAACCTCGTCCTGCGGTCCGGTCCGCGGAGCCCCAGGCGGGCTGCGGGGCCAAAGGCGCTGGCGGATGGGGTCGAGGCGCTGCTGGCCGCGGTCCATGAGGATGCCGGGGCTTCCGGGTTCGAGGCCGTCCTGCGCCTCTGCGAAGCCCGGTTCCTTCGTGCTGTTCAAGCCGCCCGGCCCGACGACTGGAAGCTGCGGGACGCCAAGACCGCCCTTCAGGAAAGGGCTGCCGCGCTCGGCCTGCCGCCGCCCAACTACCGGCTCCAGGCGCGCTCCGGCCCCGACCACGCGCCGCGCTTCTCCATCGTCGTCGAGGCCGGAGAGCATCGGGCCGCCGGGGACGGGACCTCCCTCAAGGCGGCGGAGGCCGCCGCCGCGCGATCCCTCTTGGGGCTCATCGGCGAATAGGGCGAGGACGCCTTTGTCACGGATCGGCCGACTCAGGCTAAGATTCCAATCGGCGACAGCCGAGAAGGAGCCGCGTGAAGGTCTTCCCCACCCTCAACATCCGCCAGGGTTTCGCGGTGCCCGCGCTGGGGGAGGAAGGCATCGGCGGTCCCGCCAAAGAACCCGCGCTGGAGCTGGTGCACCGCCTGCTGGCCAAGGGCGTCGGCCACCTCGCGGTCGTGGACGTCGACGCGGCCCATGGCGCGGGCCACAACCGCCCCCTCATCGGCCAGATCCTCAAGCTCTGCCGCCACCGGGACCATCCCGTCTGCGTGCAGGTCGCGGGAGGCATCCGCGCCTCGGACCAGGCCCAGTTCTTCGTGGACAACGGCGCGGCCTGGCTGGTGGTGGGCACCATCCTCCACAAGTCGCCCATCGTGGTGGAACAGCTCCTCGCCCGTTTCCAGAAGCATCTCACCGCCGCCATCGACGCCCGGGGAGGTGAAGTCCACAGCTCGGGATGGACCTCCCCGGTGGGCCTCTCCGCCGAATCCCTCGCCCGGCGGGTGCAGGAGTACGGCTTCCGGCGGCTGCTTTTCGTGGATCTCCCCGGGGAGACCCTCCCGGGCCTCGCCGCCGGGCTGCCCATGCCGGATTTCAGCACGGCCCGGCGCCTGGCCGAAGCCACCCGGCTCCCGGTCCTGATGGGGGGGAGCATCCGCACCCCGGGCCATCTCGAAAGCGCCCAGGGCATCCCCGGCCTGCAGGGCGTCCTGGTGGACGCGATCCTCTTCGAGCAGGAGCGCGCCTTCCTCCAGGGCCACGCTTCCCCCTGCGCCTGAGGCGAAGGTGGCCACCCCGGAAACCCCTTTCCTCCTCGAGCTTTCCGAGCAGGAGCGGATGCATTTCCGGAACATGGCCCTGATCCGGCCCCAGATCCCGACGGATTCCCAGCTGCTGCTCATCGAGGGCCCTCGCCCGGAACCTCGCCTCGCCGCGCCTGCTCACCCTGATCTCCCGCACGCCCCACTGGCTGGCCCACGGCCCCGTCCTCCAGGCCCTGTCGGAGAACGACCGCACCCCGGAAGCCATCCGCCGGGACCTGGAGCTCGCCGTGTCGCTCTTCGACCAGATGCGGGAGCTGGACCGCGCTCCGTCCCACGAGAAGGAGGAGCGAAGCGAGACCATCAAGGCCGTCTAATCGTGAAGGCCCAGGCCAAGGCCATGGCCAAGAACGTCGGCGGCAGCGGCTACACCGCCGAATTCCCCCCGCTCCCCGCGGAGGACCCGGACTGGGAGGCCCTGACCCTGCCGCCGGAGGCCCCGGAGGATACGGGGGTTCCGGTCCCCAAGGCGAAGCTCCCGCGGGAGGAGCTCCTGGCGCGGGCCCTCACCACCCACCAGGTGGAGGAGCTCCGCGGTTTCCTGGGGGACGAGGACGGCGAGCTGCGGCAGACCGCCCTGAAGAACCCCCTGATCAACGAGGAGATCCTGGTCCTCTCCCTGCAGGACTCCCTGATCCCAGACTTCTTCGAGGAGGTCTACGGGGAAGCCCGGTGGTACTTCCGCGAAGCCCTGCGCTCCACCATGCGGGAGTCCCCGGTATGCCCGGCCACCCTGTCGAGGAAGCTCTACATTGGCGCCGAACTCCTGGTCCAGCTCCAGCGCAACGAGAAGGACCACCGCAGCCTTCGCCGCACGGTGAGCCTCTTCACCCAGCTGGACGAGACCGAATACCAGTACATCACCTTCTGGGCCAAGCGCTCCTCGCCCTCCCTCCTCCGGGTCATCAAGTGGTTCTACGACCGCCTGCAGCGGCGCCGCCTCAGCCAGGCCTCGGGCCTGTCGGCCCAACCCGAGGGCAAGTGGGCCTCCCTTGAGGAGCGCGTGTTCACCGCCAACCAGGCCACGGCCCCGGAACAGCTCATCGCCTCCCTCATGGACCCGGACCCCAAGGTCTTCACCGTCGTGCTGGAGAATCCAGGATTGACCCCGCGGGAGCTGCTGGCGGCCATCCCCAGCCTGGACCAGCACCGGGCCGAGCGCCTGGCGGCCCACAACAGCTGGGGCGAGGAGCCGGCGGTGCAGGAGGCCCTGCTCCACAACCCCCACCTCACCGAGTACACCGCCCTGCGGCTGCTGCCGAACCTCCACGTGCCCCGCGCCCTCCTGGACCTGCTGCGGGATCCGCGGGTGCCGCACCTGGAGCTGAAGCGCCGCGCCCTCGACACCCTCCGGGCCCTCTACCAGGGCATGAGCGTCCACGAGCGCATCATGGTGCTGCGCAACACCGGCGGCGAGCTGATCCGCCACCTCCAGGCCGAAGTGCTCCAGGACGAGGAGACCCTCAGCGCCATGATCAGCGATCGGCAGCTGGACCCCAGCATCCTGCTGCGCCTCGCCCGCAACAAGCAGACGCCGAGGAACGTCCTGGGCCAGATCGCGGCCCACCCCATCCTCATGGCCCACCCGGCGATCATCCCATCCTCATGGCCCACCCGGCGATCATGCAGGAGCTCCTGCTGAACCCGAAGACGCCGCGGGAGGCGGCCATCCGCATCTGGGGCCTGCTCTCCGAAAGCGAGCAGCAGCAGCTCCTGCGCAGCCCCCACCTGCCCACACCCCTTCGCCATCTGAGCAACTGACGCCGCTCGGGAGGCCCCGAACCATGCCCATCCTGGAGGCCCCATGCCCCGTCCCCTCGCCCTTCTTCCCCTCGCGGCAGCGATCCTCGCCGCCCAGGCCGTGAATCCGGTCCAGGACCGGGCCGACCGCTTCCTGAAGGTGGTCAACGCCGGGTACCAGGCCCTCTATGCCGTGGAAAGCCGCGCCCAGTGGGACGCCAGCACGGACGTGACGCCGGTCCACGATGCCTCCGCCGAGACCGCCGGCAAGGCCCGGGCCGCCTTCAACGGCAATCCCGCCCTCATCAGCGAGGCCCGGGAGCTCCTCGCCCGGCGGAAGGAGCTGAACGAAATCACCGTCCGCCAGCTCGAGCGCGTCCTCATGAACGCCGCCGAAGGCCCCATGACCAACCCGAAGCTCGTGGCGGCCCGCATCGAGGCCGAAACGAAACAGGCCTCCATCATGAACGCCTTCCCCTTCAAGGTGGACGGCAAGCCCGTCACCGCCAACGACATCGACACCCTGCTCCTCAAGAGCGTGGACTTGGCGGAACGGCGCGCGTGGTGGGAGGCCAGCAAGGAGATCGGCGTGCCCCTCAAGGACGGGCTGGCGGGCCTCCGGGACCTCCGCAATGGCGTCGCCAGGGAACTGGGCTACCCCGACTACTTCGCGCTGCAGCTGGCCAAGTACGGCATGACCACCGACGAGATGCTGAAGCTCTGCCGGGACATCCGCCAGGAGCTGCTGCCCCTCTACGTCGAGCTGCACACCTGGGTGAAGTACGAGCTGGCGAAGAAGTACGGCCAGCCCGTGCCCCGGCGCATCCCCGCCCACTGGATCAACAACCGCTGGAGCCAGAACTGGTCGGGCTTCGTGGACGGCGTGGACTTCGACCCCTACTTCAAGGGCTGGAAGCCGGAGCGCGTGGTCACCACCGCCGAGGACTTCTACGTCTCCCTGGGCTTCCCCAAGCTGCCCGCCACGTTCTGGGAGCGCAGCGACCTCTACCCGGTGCGAACGGGCGATCCCCGGAAGAAGAACGCCCACGCCAGCTGCTGGCACCTGGACCTGGACAGCGACATCCGCTCCTTGATGAGCGTCGAGAACAACATGGAGTGGTTCTCCACCAC
Source organism: Holophagaceae bacterium (assembly GCA_044229555.1). Lineage (GTDB taxonomy): Bacteria > Acidobacteriota > Holophagae > Holophagales > Holophagaceae > JADJVL01. The sequence goes on along the minus strand of JBGASS010000017.1, from coordinate 6,219 downwards.
CCACCACGAGCTGGGCCACGGCTACTACTTCATCAGCTACACCAATCCCGGGGTGCCCCCCCTGCTGCGCGACGGCGCGGCCCCCTTCTTCCACGAAGGCGTGGGCGAGTTGATCGCCCTGGCCACCCGCCAGGTGCCCTACCTCAAGCACGCGGGCGTCCTGCCCAAGGACACCAAGCTCGACGAGACGAAGGTCCTGCTGAACGACGCCCTGGAAGTGGCCATCCCCTTCATGTTCTGGGCCTGCGGCACCATGCCCGAATGGGAGGCGGACTTCTACGCCAAGGGCATGCCCAAGGCGGAAATGAACGCCCGCTGGTGGAAGGTGGTGGGGGACCTGCAGGGCGTGGAGCCCCCCGTCCCCCGCGGCGAGGCCTGGTGCGATCCCGCCACCAAGACCCACATCAACGACAATCCGGCCTACTACTACAGCTACGGCCTGGCCACCGTCTTCAAGTTCCAGATGCATGACCACATCGCCCGGAAGATCCTCCACCAGGATCCGCGGAACACCAACTACGCGGGGAATCAGGCCGTGGGCGCCTTCCTCAAGGGCGTGCTGGCCAAGGGCGCCACGGAGGACTGGCGGAAGGTGCTCAAGGACGCCACCGGCGAGGAGCTGAGCACCCGCGCCATGGCGGACTACTTCCAGCCGCTGCTGGCGTGGCTGCGGGAGCAGAACAAGGGCCGGCAGAAGGGTTGGTGAAGCCCGGGCTCCAGGCTACAGCCACCATCTCAGCGAATAGGCGGCCTGCTGCCAGCACCGGACCCACCAGGGCCGGGCCTCCCAGTCCCCGAGGCTGATGACACGGCTGTCCGACAGCTGCCGGAGGAAGGCCTCCTCCAGCTCCCGGGCGAGGCCTTCGTGCTGGATCAGCAGGTTCAGCTCGAGGTTGTGGCGGAAGCTGCGGGAATCGAAGTTGGCGCTCCCGATCAGGGCCAGGTCGCCCCCCAGCAGGGCGGCCTTGGCGTGGAGGAAACGGCCCCCGCGCTCCAGGATGGTCGCCCCGGAGCGCAGCAGGGGGCCGTAGCCGGCCCGGCTGGCCGCCAGGGTGAAGGCGTTGTCGCTGATCCCGGGAAGCAGGAGGCGGAGGTCCACCCCGCGCCGAGCCGCCCGGGCCAGCAGGCGCCGGAGGCGGAGGGTCGGGATGAAGTAGGCGTTGGCGATCCAGAGCCGCCCCTTGGCCTGGCGCACCAGGAGTTCCACGTGGCGGCGGATGGCCCTCGCACCGAAGCGCTGGAGGCTCGTCACGACTTGCACCGTGGCGCCCCGGCACCAGGCCCCCGGCCAGAGAGGCGCCCCCTCCTCGGCTTCCAGGCGGGGCAGATCGCCTGGGCCCGCGCGCCGCCACACCTTCTGGAAGTCCTCGTTGAGGTCCAGCACGGAGGGTCCCCGAAGCACCACGCCCAGATCCAGGTAGGCGGTCTCCGTTCTCCTCAGGTCGTACTCCTCCCCCCAGTTGGCGCTCCCCACCGCGGCTTCCACGCCATCGGCCAACACCGCTTTGCGGTGGTTCCGCCGGTTCCAGATCCGCAGCGGCCGCCAAAGCCCCACCGGATGGAAGAACCGGATCTCTCCGCCCGCCTTCTGGACCTGATCGATCAGGGGGGCGGCCCCCAAGCTGCCGAGATGGTCCACGATTCCATGGACCGCCACGCCGCGGGCCAGGGCCTCCGTCAGCATGTCCGCGATCTCCCGGCCCACCGCGTCGGGCTTCCAGATGTACATCTCGAAGCGCAGGGCGCGCCGGGCCCCCTGGATCAGGACGCGAGTGGCCTCCAGGAAAGCCGCTCCGCCCACCAGCAGGCCGACCTCGTTGTCTTCGCGGAGGGGCAGACCATGCTGGTGCGAGAAGCGCAGCAGGAGGCGCCACCAGGCCGAGCGGCCCGGATCCGGCAGGAGGGCGCCCCGGCCGCCGGACACCTAGATCTCCCGCAGGATCTCGGCCTTCCTGGACTGGAACTCGGCCTCGGTGATCAGTCCCTTGCGCCGCAGGCGGTCGAGGGCTTCCAGGCGCTCCTCCACGCTGCGGGAACCCCCGGCCCCGCTCGCACTCCGGGCCTCCGTCGGGGTCCTGAACTTCGCCAGCGCCTCCGCGAGGGCCGTGGCCCGCTCGCAATCCTTCACCGCGTCCTTGAAGATGCTGGCGTCGGGAAGGATCTCCCGGGCCTCCCGGAAGGCGGCGAGGGCCGCCTCGCGCCGTCCCTCCTGGAAGGCGAGGACACCCAGGTTGTGCAGGGCCCGGCCCCGGAACTTCGTCTCGCCCCCCGCGTCGGCGCGAGCCGAGTCCGCCCCCCGCCGGGCCAGTTCCCAGGCGCCCTTCCGGTCTCCGGCCTCGAGCCGCTTGAAGGCCTCCTCCATGCCGTAGCGCTTGTCGTCGAAGAAGGTGATCTTGAGAGTCTCGGTCCAGGGCAGCAGCTGTTTCATCGCCTTGGCGACGGCCTCCTCCCGGACCTGCCGCCGGAGGGGCGCCACATTCGGGGGAGCCGGCTTGGTGCGTTCGGAACTGGCGGAGGCCCGCGGGTGTTCGTCCACCCGGAGCACGTCGTGGACCTTGCCGGTGCCCAGCTCCACCACCTGGATGCGGGCTCCGTAGTCGAGGCGCGTCGTGGCGGTCCGGGTCGTGGACTTGATCCGCCCCTCCCGGTCCTTGTCCTCCTTCACGGTCTCCTCGTGCCGCGCCTCGTCCCGCTCCACGTCGACCATGAGCAGCGCGCCGGCCCGGGACCGGTCCACCACCTGGGCAGCGCCGGACCTCGTGAGCTCGGAAAGCAGGGCATCCGCGAGCTCCCGGCTGGCGGCATCCCGCCGCGGGGCGAAAGCGACCCGATCCAGCCGCAGGCCGAGGTCGGGGGGATGCGGGATCTCCACGTCCACCGTTGGATTGGCGAGCCTGGACCAGAACTGGGCCGGCAGGGGGGCGCAGGCGGTGAGCAGGGCCAGGAGGGCGGCTCGCACGGGAACTCCGGGGATGAGGTTCGCTCAAGTATCGGCGACAATGGAGGATTCGGAGATCCTCATGCCCCACGCCTACCCCTTCACGCTCACCTGGTCCGGAAACACCCTGCAGGAAGGCTACACTCGGGACGCGGAAGCCTCCGCGGCGGGCAAGGCATCCATCCCGGTGAGCAGCGCCGCCGAGTACGCGGGCTCCGCCACCCGCTGGAACCCGGAGGACCTGCTCGGCGCCGCCCTGGCGAACTGCCACATGCTCACCTTCCTGGCCCTCTGCGCCAAGGCCCGGGTGGAGGTGACCCGCTACGAGGACCACGCCGAATCCCTCCTCGACACGGTGGAGAAGGTGACCTGGGTGACGGAGATCCACCTCAGACCCACCATCCGCGTGGCGCGGGGCACCAGCAAGGCCAAGGTGGAGGAGCTCTTCCAGAAGGCCCACAAGTACTGCTTTGTCGCCAACAGCATCAAATCGAAGGTGGTGATGGCGCCGCAGGTGGTGGAAGCCTGATGCGGCGCGCCTTCATCCTCGGAGCCTGCCTGCTCGCCGGCTGCGCGAGCCCCGAAGCGTCCTACCTGTCCCGGAACCCCGGGACCCGTCTCGCCCTGGAGCTGGTGGACCAGTCCTCGGGCCCCGCGGCGCTCGGGGCGGAGGGCCTCGCCGCCTACCGCGCCGCCCTGGAAGCGCGCCTGGGGACCCACCTGCGGCCGGATTCCACCGATGTCCCGCGCCTCCGGGTGATCTTCCAGGGCACCCACGCCAGCCGGAAGCCCGTGACGGATCTGGACCGTTCGAACGCCGCAGCCCTGGACCAGAGCCCCGTCGCCCTCACCTTCCTGGCGGCCGGCAGCGGCGACGCGGTGCAGGCGAAGCTCGCAGCCCTGGGCTACACGCTCCGCCTCCCCGAGGCCACCTTCGAAATCCTCCTCCCGGAGAACCCCGCGGGGCGACGAAGCCAGGAGGTCCCCGAGGCCCGGATCATCCTGGCCCACCCCAAGCTGATGCACGGGGAGCGGGGTCCCGAGGCCAGGCTCCAGGCCGAAGCCCAGGCCTTCGCCCAGGCGCTGCACCAGGAGCTGCAGAAATCCTGGGGATGGCCCCCCGCGGGACGTTGACCTGCGGACCTGGGCCCGGGGGGCTAAAGGCGGGCCGTCGGGCCTGAACCCGCTATATTGGGGCCAGATAGCCCCCTGAGTCCCACCGCTTCCCCCTTGATAGCCGGTCACGCATGGGCCGAGGCCCTTCCCGGGACCCGGGATCATCCGCCATGGACGAACACGCCGCGAACCCCGTCCCTTCACCGGAGGCCCTGAAAGCCACCCGGGAGCTGGCCTACCGGTCCCGCCTGGGAAGGCTCCTGCGCCGCATCGACCTGTCCTGGCCCGATCTCACGCGGCCGCAGCGGGACCGGCTCCTCGATTTGGCCCTCGACCTCGAGGGCGTGGCCCTCGCCGCGGAGGGCCATGAGCACCTGGCCCTCGCCCTGGCGGCGCGGGACCTGCACCGGTGGCTGCAACAGAGCCTGGAGGAGGGCGCCGAACTCACCACCGAGCAGCAGCTCGAAGTGGTGGACGCCATCGTACGGATCCGCATCGAGGCCGATCTCCAGGAGAAGGCCCCCGCCATCAATCCCATGCCCCGGGTGTGCATCCTCGCTCCGGAGGGCGGGGTGGAGATCCAGGCGGGCGAAGCCCTCGCGGCGGGCTACCAGATCGAGGTCCTCCGCCAACCCGGCGAGTTCCTCCGCTCCCTCCGGGTCGACCCGCCGGACATGGTGGTCCTCGACCTGGAAGCGCCCTTCACCCCCGAGGAGATCCCCGCCTTCGTGAACCGCATCCAGGAAGGCCAGGCCCGGACCCTACCTGTGGCCTTCCTTTCCCTCTACGCCGATCTGGAAGCCCGCCTGGGGGCGGTCCGCGCCTCGGGCGTCGCCTTCTTCACGAAACCCCTGGACCTCCTGGCCCTGCTGGACTGCGTGGATCAGCTCAACCAGCACCAGTTGCAGGAGCCCATCCGCGCGCTGATCGTCGAGGACGACGCCCTCACGGCGGCCTTCTGCACCCGCATCCTGGAAGGGGCGGGCATGCGGGCGGTGGTGGTCCGGGATCCCATGGCGGTGATGCAGCCCCTGGTGGACCACCGGCCCGACGTGCTGCTCATGGACCTCTACATGCCCGGCTGCTCGGGTCTGGAGCTGGCGGCTGTCCTGCGCCAGCAGGACGCCTACGTCAGCCTGCCCATCGTGTACCTGTCCGGCGAGCAGCAGCTCGAGCGGCAGCTGCAGGCCCTCAGCCTCGGCGCAGAGGATTTCCTCGCCAAGCCCATCTCGCCGGCCCACCTGATTTCCATCGTCACCACCCGGGCCCTCCGCGGCCGCCACCTCCGCGATCTGCTGGTGCGGGACAGCCTCACGGGCCTCCTGAACCACGTCCACTTGAAGGAGAAGCTCCGCCTGGAGGCGGCCCGGGCCGCGCGGGTGGACAGGCCCCTCAGCTTCGCCATGCTGGACCTGGACCACTTCAAGGCCGTCAACGACACCCATGGCCATGCCTCCGGCGACCGCGTGATCAAGAACCTCGCGCGGGTGCTGCAGCACCGGTTGCGGAAGACCGACGTCATCGGGCGCTGGGGCGGGGAGGAGTTCGCGGTCATCCTGCCGGACACGCCCCTTTCCGTCGCCCTGAAGGTGATGGACGATATCCGGATCCGCTTCGCCCAGATGCCCCAGGAGATGGGCCGGCAGACCGTCCACGTGACCCTCAGCTGCGGGCTCGCCGCCTTTCCCCAATTCGACGATGTCCCGGCCCTGATGGACGCGGCGGATCAGGCCCTCTACGCCGCCAAGCGCCTGGGACGGAACCGCTGCCTCACCTCCGGCCCCTGCGAAGCCGGACACCCGCCCCCGCCGATTGAGGAGGCCCCAGGCCCGACAACCGGGCCGGGTTGAGGCGGCGAGGCGATACCCTGAGCGCATGCGCTGCCCCTTTTGTGGCCATCCCGAGGACAAGGTCGTGGACTCCCGCGAAAGCCGCGAGGGCGACGCGATCCGGCGCCGCCGGGAATGCCTCCGCTGCGGCCGGCGCTTCACCAGCTACGAGCGCCTCGAGGAGGTGCCGATCCTGGTCCTCAAGAAGGACGGCCGGCGCGAGCCCTTCGATCCCGCCAAGCTGAAGCGGAGCCTGCTGCTCGCTTGCCAGAAGCGGGCCGTGCCGCACCAGCGCCTGGACGAGGTGGTGGCCGACATCCAGGCCCGCCTCATGGA